>NZ_JBQCZW010000017.1:0-49262 GCF_052089425.1 Ancrocorticia sp.
TCACCTCTTGGAGCCCGCCCAATGGTCCGGATGACAGCATTCGCAAGTCCTGTGCAATCTTCGCCATCGTGAGGGCCGCTCGTGCACCAGCATGGGCAATGGCCGCGTATGAGTCCAGATGTGCGAGCGAATCGAACATATCTGTAGCCGGGGTGAGTGGGTGTCCACTGAGTTCCGCCAGCGTAGCGACGGCTTCTTCGCGGTAGCCGGGCACGGCCCCGATACCACTTCCGAGCACGGTTGCCCCAAGCGGTACGTCATTGAGGGCGACGACGGCGGCCTTCAGCTCCCCCGCCGTTCTCCTGATCGCCGCCGAATGTGAGCGGTGGGTTTCTCCCACAGTCAGAGTCACTGCGTCCTGTAGACAGGTTCGGCCCAACCGGACCGTGTCATCGTATTCGGTGGCCTTCGCATCAAATTCCTCTGCCAAGGCACTTAGTGCCTTAACCGGCGCCATTGCCAAATCCATTACCGTGAGTGCCATGGCGGTGGGGTAACTATCGTTTGTGGATTGGGAAGCATTGACGTGATCGTTCGGATGGACGGGGGCTCCGGCAATCTGGGAGGCACGTGCCGCGATAATTTCGTTCGCATTCATGTTGGTGGTGGTTCCTCCGCCACCAAGGACAAGTGCGGTGGGGAACTGCTCGGTGTGCTGGCCATCGGCTACTTCACGCGACGCCTGCGCGATGGCGCTGGCTTGTACTTGGGTAATCACACCAAGCTTGCCGTTCGCTCGGGCTGCCGCTTCCTTCACGTGCCCGTAGTTCTTGACGAGTTGCGGAACATCGGCCACTCGGCGCCGACCCGGCCCAAAGTTCTCCACACCAAGCTCGGTCTGCTTACCGTACAACTGTTGTGCTGACACTATTGTCTCCTTGTTACGCGGTTGCTGTGGAAGAAGTCGAGGTTAGTCTAACCTCAGCGAGTACTCAGGATTCCCCGCTAGCTCCGGCCCTTCACCCTGCTGCGGGGCGCGCAAGATGTGACGCCGTCGTCGTCGAAAAAGCAAACAACTGGAGGAGCCGCCCCTCGTTGCTAGCGCACGACAAAATAAGTGGGAATAACGCTCGCACTATTCCCACTTATGGTGTTAACTGGGAATAAGAAACTCCTTGTTCCCAGTTAGGTGTCGCGACAGTGCCCAACAACTTACCGGCTCATTCGAGCGAAACAGTCCCGTGGACCTTTCGAAAGACGCTGCGGGGCGTTAGCTCCTATTCTGCTGCGGTACCGCCGAGATTGGCGAATCTTGATCTTACTCTGAGCGATGATCTCGCGGACGCAAGCAGGACCCTGCAGCGTTCGATCGCGGCATTCGACGCAATCTCAAGTCCGACAATTTCGATACTCGAACCATTCCTGATCCGCACAGAGGCCATCGCTTCGTCACAAATCGAAGAGGAAATTACTACTGTGGATCAGCTGGCACGAGTCGAAGCCGGCCGTACCTCCTCGGCAAAAGCCCGGACTGTCTACGGGGCTTCAGAGGCGCTTCAAAAACTGGTATCAACCGCCTCGTCACGCGCACTTGAACTGGCCGACGTGCTGGGTGCATACCGTTCACTCATGGGCGGCGACGTAAGCGAACACTACTACGCCGGGAAACTGCGCGATGTCCAGAATTGGATTGGCGGCCCGAACGCCTACCCAGTTGGCGCAGATTACGTTCCACCCCAGCCTGATCGCCTACGCGAATTGATGGACGACCTTCTGACTTTCCTTTCGCGGACCGATATAGACCCGCTGATGCAGGCGGCGGTGGGCCACGCGCAGTTCGAATCCATCCACCCGTTTACGGACGGCAACGGGCGAATCGGCAGGTCGCTTATCAATGGTGTGTTGAGGTTCCGCAACGTGACTCGGACTGTCTCCGTCCCTATCGCGGCGGCCCTCACAGCCTCTCGCGAGGAATACTTTCAAGCGCTCATCACGTACCGATCTGGGGAAGAATCCCCGATTGTGCGTGTTATTGCCGAAGCGCTACAAACTGCGGTGGCGGAGGCGCGGCGATCAGACGCCTCCATCGCAGGATTGCCTGCCCGATGGAAGGAACAGCTCCTTCCTAGAGCGGGATCGGCAACAGCAAAGGCACTCAACGTACTTCTGGCACATCCCATTCTGGATGTGGATGATATTACTGAGCTGACAGGCGTCTCGGAATCCGCTGCCTATCGAGCAATTGACCAACTTGAAAGCGCCGGTGTGCTACGACGCGTTGTCCAATCACGCCGCAACGGGCTGTGGGTTGCTGGCGAAGTGTTGGACGAGGCCGATAACCTCATTGCGCGGATCGCTGCTGGGACGTAGCGGAAACTGACCACTGCGGGACCACTGCTCTCCACGAGGCGGTATCCGGCATGCCGTATCGGACTCTTTTGTGGGAGCCTTACAGTATTCTTCAATTATGACTACTCCCAATGGCAGCAACCTTTCCGTCCCCGCCTCCCCTATTCCATCTCCACAGATGCCCCAGCTTGAGTACCGTTTTACGGGCGGCGCCGCAACGTGGTTCGGCGTGCAGATCCTCGGTGTTCTTGTCACGGTGTTTACAGCGGGTATCTGCTACCCGTGGGCCATCGTGATGGTATATCGCTGGAAGGCCAAGAACACCTACGTCAACGGCTACCGCATGCGATTCACCGGCGATGCGTGGGGACTCTTCGGCAACTGGATCAAATGGCTCCTACTGTGCTTCATCACCCTCGGAATCTACTCATTCTGGGTGTATCCACGCGTGACAAAGTGGATCGTGGAGCATCAGGAAATTGATCCGGTGCAGCGGTAAATTGGAAGGCCAAACTTCCCGGCCGTACCGGTTCAACCCGCCAGACCGGCAGCCACAGCATCCGCGACGCGGCGATGCCTGAACTCAAAACCGGCTTGAATGAGTTTTTCTGGATGCACGTGGGCATCAGTCAGCAGGAGTGATTCGGCTGGGTCCGCACCCAAGACTGTCTTCAGTATGAATGCCGGCGCCGGGAACCAGAACGGACGATTCATCTGGGCCGCAAGTTCTTTACCCACATCGTTCGCGGTAGCGCGCTCCGTGCCTGAGATGTTCACGGGCCCTGTCAGTTTCTGGTCCACAACAAAGCGTATGGCCCGGACTTCATCCTCTAAGGAGATCCAACCCCATGATTGGTTGCCTGAACCGAGCGGTCCTGCGATACCTAATTTGGTCAGAAGGATCATCGGCGCCAGCATTCCGGCGCGATGTAGGACGGGTGCCGTACGAAGAAGCGCAACATGAGGACCGGCAGTCTTGGCAGCACGTTCCCACACAGTGCACAGCCGCGCCAAATAGGTGTCGCCAGCAGGGCTTTGCTCAGTGAGCGCCACGGATGGGCTACTCCCGTAATACCCAACAGCGGACGCACAGGCGAAAAACGGAGCTTCTTCCCCCAATGCTTCAAGTGCTCGGGCGATGGTGAGCGCGGAGACCACCCGCGAGTCGTACAGCGTGTGCCGGTACTCCCGCGTCCACGGCAACTTGCTAATCGGTGCGCCATTGAGGCAGATGACGGCTTCGGCACTGCGAAGCACTTCAGGGTCCAGAGGCTTACCCGGCTCCCACGGCAGATGTGTCAGGTCCCCAGCACCCGGCGCGACATTGCGCACCAATGTGGCCACATCGTAACCATCGTCCAAGAAAGAGCGGCATAGTGCGCGCCCGATGAGTCCCGATGCCCCAGAGATGACAATTCGAGGCCTGCTGTGTTTTCCCTGATTCATGGTTTCCCGCCCTCCACCATTTCTATTGGCAGTCTAGCGGGACTTGTTCGCACGAGCATTCCCTGTTTTGAAGGCTGCCGGTATTCAGACGGCTATTGCGTGGAAGCCCCGAGATCCAAGATGGTGGCGGCACGCGGGACGGCCTTCGTCGTCGTCGAAAATCCTCCGCACGCTAGCTTCTTAAACTACTCGACACCAAAACTCTGCGGTATATCGCGTCGATTGTGGAGCACTCGAAGCACGTCTAGGTGCTTCTCGCGCTCAAGATAGAAGACGGTATATGGAAAACCGGTAACGGGTATCGTCCGGAGTAGCAGCACGCCGAGCGTCGTTTCGTACCACGTTGATCCCAATGCCGGAAAATCGCCGATCGTCTGAAGTTGTTTTTCAAGGCTCCGAACAAATTCGAGGCCAACCTCCGGGCCCGCTTCTGCACGGTAATAGTCTGAGGCATCCTTAATATCTGCGGCAGCTAGTGCCCGCAATCGCACCTGTTTCACGCACGTTCTCCCGTGGCACCACGCAAAGTCCGTAGGTAATCAAAGGTGTCCTCCGCCAACATTGGCGACTCCATCCCCTGAAAAATCTTGGCACGCAGCGCATGCTTATCATGATCGGAGCGGATGAGTTCGCGAATGTACTCGCTTGCGGTGCTGTATTCACCGTCAACCGTTCGCTGTTCAACGTACTGTTTCATCGATTCGGGGAGCGAGATATTCATGGTAGACATGTCTCAATTTTAGAGCAATTGGCAAACTTTGCCAACGATAGGTAGATGCCGACCCTAGACTCCCACGGCGACGACCGGGGCACCTTCGCGTGGAGCGATTGGTGGTGCCGCGGCGCTGTCACTTGGCTTTCCCAGGAAGCTGGCTCACAACTGCGCCGGGAACGAGCATCAAACGCGCGAATCGCAATCAACCCCCTGAAAAAAGGCAAGAGATGTAGAAGAATGGTCGGGTCAGGCACTCGGCCCCACCATTGCTTTGTCCACAACTGTTTGGCCGCACTATCAATTCGAGGAGCACCATGAAGACCTTCACACTGCCAGGCACATCGCTCACCGTCCCTGCCGTAGTTAGCGGTGTCATGCGCATTCAGGACAAGTCCGATGCCGAGGTTCGCGCCCTCTACGATGCGGCCCGCGAATCCGGCATCGATTTCTTCGATCACGCCGATATTTATGGCGATCCCATGTTTGCCTGCGAGGCCCGGTTCGCCGAGGCTCTCCGCCTCTCCCCCGCCGAACGCGCGGAAATCACGATCCAGACGAAGGCAGGGATCGTCAAGGAAGGCCCGTACTTCGATTTCTCGTATGAACACATTCTCGAATCGGTGGATGGTTCGCTCGCCGCCCTGAAGACCGATTACATCGATATCCTCCTGCTCCACCGCCCGGATGCACTCGTGGAACCCGAGGAAGTTGCCCGCGCCTTCACCGATCTGGAGGCCGCCGGCAAGGTCCGCAACTTCGGCGTATCGAATCACACCCCCGGCCAGATCGAGCTCCTCAAGAAGTTCGTCAAGCAACCGCTCGTTGCCAACCAGCTTCAGCTGGCCCCCACCCACGCGGGGATGATCGCTCAGGGCGCCGCGATGAACATGCCGGCCATTGATCAATCGATTACCCGCGATCTTGGGATTCTCGATTATTCACGGCTTCATGACATGACGGTTCAGGCGTGGTCCCCGTTCCAAGCACCCTCCAAGAAGGGCACGTTCCTGAGCAATCCAGAATTCCCCGAACTCAATGCCGTCATCAACGATTTGGCTGGCACCTACGGCGCAGCCCCCGAGGGGATCGTGGCCGCATGGATTCTGCGCCATCCCGCCAGTATGCAAGTTGTTGCCGGCACCACCAACCCGGATCGTTTGCGGGCCATCGCCGCTGGGGCGGACATAACGCTCACTCGCCCCGAGTGGTACGCGATCTACCGCGCCGCTGGGTACATAGTGCCGTAGGCCCGAATACTGGGCCCTAGTACTCCGGAAGAGGCTCGCCGGGACATGTGGACAGCACGTTCGCCATCGCGTCATGTTCTGCCTGCGTCACCCACAGCGCATACTTCCGCTTGACCCCGATCTGACGCGCCACGTACTCGCACCGGTATCCCTTGTTCGCCGGAAGCCACGTGGCCGCATCTCCGTCAGATTTCTGTCCGTTGGCCGGGCCGTCCACGGCGAGAAGATTGTAAGGATCGTTGGCAAACTCCTTGCGCTGGTCCTCGCTGAGCTGCTGGGCACCCTTCTGCCACGAATCGGATAGTGCCACCACGTGATCAATCTGCACCGCCGTGGAGGTATCCTGCCCGCGCTGAAAATCGATCTGCGTGGCCGTATACGGATCGTTGAGAACTCCGGTCAGCACAATGCAATCATGCGTTCCGGCCTTGTACGTCTTCTCTACGAGATCACGGTCCAAGATATCGTTTCGCGTATCGCAGCCATTGCGATCCACGTCCGCCCATGACGGCCCGTATTGATCGCGTGAGTAGCCGGTTTTCGGCGCGCGCCCCTTGATGGGCAAGTCAGCGAGCGCATCCGCCGCGGAACCGGTTGGATTCTTCGTTTGTGGAGCGTTTTGTGACGACGACGGCGAAGCCTTCCCCGCCCCCGGCCCATCGGCAGTCTCCTCGAACTGACCAGCCGCTTGAGCAATGCCCATTGTCACGATGAGCGCTACGACTGCCCAGACTGTACCTAGCTTCTTGGATCTGCCCGCGTTCTTCGCCATAAGTCTCTTCCTCCGCACTGCTACGCCGCATACATTGTGCAAGGAGGCGTGGGGCAGGCGGGGCAGCCCACGCCGTGGCCCAACGCTTCGTGGCGGAGGCAACAGCTAGCTGTTCCCGAATCGAAGGTGAAGGATCTGGGAGGGGTACGGAGGGACGTTAGTCCGCCATGTCAAGGCATTGCCAAGGGTTAGTCTCACAACGGTATTGCATTTGTCAGCAGGACACTGCGTATTGGCAATCATCAACGCGCGCCATCCCCACAGGGATGACCGCTACTTCGGAGAGGCTCACGCGAGTGAACCTCCCTCCAGTTCCGGCGGGAATCCCGCGCAGTGAGGGGATGTATTAAGTGAAGAAACACTGGATAATTCTTGGTGTGGCGGTGGCGGCCTTCGCCTTAGTCACATACGCTGTTCCGTTTCCAGACAGTCTGACGCACGAAGCACGTGCAACACTCGGCGTTGCCGTGTTCGCGATTATCGTGTGGATGACTCAGGCGGTTTCACAAGGTCTGTCAGGCCTTATCATCGTGTTCTTGCTGGCTGCGTCCGGCGCGACCGATCTGAATGGGGCACTCACCGGTTACTCCAACAGCTCGCTCTGGCTTATTGTGATTGGGTTCGTCATGGCCGGCGGGATGGAGAAGTCTCAGCTCTCCAAACGAATCGCTCTGGCGCTTGTGCGCGTTGCTGGTGGATCTCCCATTCGAATCTACTGGGCAGTTGCTGGCGTGCTGGCGGTGCTGACGTTCCTCGTCCCATCCATCACGGCGCGCACCTTGCTCATGATCCCGATCATCTTGGGTATCGGCAAGGCCTTCGAGGCCGAACAGGGCAACTCCAACATCGTCAAGGCTCTGCTGTTCATCGTGGCGATGAGCGGCACCATGATGTCCATCGGCGTTCTCACTGGCCACGTGGGCAACCCGATCACCGCCGGACTTGTGGAGAGCGCTACCGGCGAGGCCGTTTCTTGGTCTGAGTGGTTCACGATTGGCGGGCCGCCGGCCTTCGTTCTGTCCGCTATATCCGTGTTCATCATCCAGAAGATGTGGAAGCCCGAAGTTGGTACGCTCGCATCCGCCGGCACCTACGTGCATCGCGAACTTGCCGCCATGGGCCCCATATCGCGCGATGAGAAGTACACCGCAGTGGTGTTCGTCGGCACGCTGCTGTTGTGGGCAACTGATTCCTTCCATGGGGTGGCCGTTGGCGTGATCGGACTGCTCGCCATCATCTTCCTCATGCTCCCCGATATCGGCGTCATGACATGGAAGGAAGCTCAACCAAAGGTTCCGTGGGACGTGTTCGTGCTGTACGGTGCCGGACTATCCATGGGAACCGCGCTCACCACCTCCGGTGCAGCTGAGTGGCTGGCAAGCACCATCTTCTCCCCGCTCAACGACCTCTCGATTCCGTTCCAGATGATCATCATGATCTGGGCCGTGACCTTGCTTCAGGTGTTCTTCACCGGCGGAGGGCCGAAGACCACCGCGCTGACTCCCATTGTTATTGCCCACGCCATGACCATTGGCGCCGATCCCCGCGCCTTCGCCATGGTGCTCGGAATGAACATGCACCACCAGTACCTCCTACCCGTGTCCAACATGCCCAACGCCGTTGCCATGGGCACCGGAGAAATCACCTCCCGTGAGCTCAACAAAACAGGCGCGGTGATGAGCGTGCTGGGCGCTGCCTTCATGAGCCTGATGGTGATCACGTACTGGACGTGGATCGGACTGGTCTAGTCTGACGCGGCTAGCTCTGAGGCTGCGCGGCGAGGATCAACCCCAGATGTGCGCGCAGGATCGCCCGCATCTCGGCCGGGCTGGCGCCGTGGGCACCGTGAGGCGTGAGCGTATCCATCGTGAGGCCGCCAATGAGTGCCTCCAGCTGGCGCGCAGCGCTGATCGCATCCGCAACCTCTAGCTCACTCAAGGCATCGACGAGCACATCGAAGAGATCCTGTCCCATCTGCTGAGCCATCTCGCGGAACACGGGCATGGTGCGCGAGGCCGTCACTAGCTCCATCACCACGATGGCTTCTGCCGCATGTGCCTCATCGATGGGCAGAACAGTTTCAACCAGTGCCGCGAGCGCCACCACCGCCGCTTCGCCCCGCAGGCCGCGAAGCCTCTGGGCTGGGTGTTCGGCAAGACGCGCACCCATCCGCTTCCCAGCTTCCGTTGCCGCCGCCTTGAGCAGATCCTCGTGACTGCCAAAGTAGTGGCGAACCGAACCGATGTTGACGCCCGATTCGTCCGCCACTTTCCGTAGCGATACGCCACCAATGCCCTGTGCTACCACGAGCCGGAACGCGGCCTCGATGATCTGCTCGCGCCGCTGATCCGGATCGATTCGCTTAGCCAATGGACGCCCCTCCTCCTTGTTCTGTCCGCCGGGCGTACTGCCACGCCGTCGTCGTCGTTCTATCACTAACGCTCCCGAGCAACTCGCGTTTCCTCCCATACGGGCTCGGGGCTCTCGTACACCGTTCCATCTGAACCGAAAATGAGGAAGCGGCTGAAATCGCGGGTAAACCAGCGATCGTGAGTCACCGCCAGCACGGTTCCCTCGTAGCTGCGCAGGGCTTGCTGGAGGGCCTCGGCGGATTCCAAATCGAGGTTGTCCGTGGGCTCGTCCAACAGGAGCATGGTCGCCCCGCCCAGCTCCAGCAGCAACACTTGAAAACGGGCCTGCTGACCGCCAGAAAGCGAATCAAAGTTCTGCTCGGCCTGCTTGTCCAACTCGTAACGAGCGAGCGCCCGCGAAGCCTGCTCGCGCTGCATGCCTGAACGGTGCTCATCACCTCGATGCAAGATGTCAAGAAGGGTGCGCCCAACCAAATCCGGACGGTGGCGGTTCTGCACGAACCATCCAGGCCTCACTCGCGCACCCAACTTGGCCTTTCCGGTGTGGGGTACGGGTTCTACGGGCAAGTCCGTCACAGGCTCCTGATCAGCCTCCGGGTCCGTGCCACCTGCGGCCAGAAGGCGGAGGAAGTGAGATTTGCCGGACCCATTCGAGCCCAGCACGGCCACGCGATCTCCATACCACGCCTCGAAATCAAACGGCAGCATGAGCCCCGTCAACTCCACCGCATCGCACACGAGCGCCCGCTTACCCGTGCGCCCACCCGCGAGCCGCATCTGAAGGCGGCGCTCGCGCGGCTGCTCCTCGGGAGGGCCAGCCTGCTCGAACTTGGCGAGGCGCGTTTGAGCGGCCTTGTACCGTGAGGCCATACCGTCGTTGTAGGCCGCCTTCTGCTTGTAGTTCTGAACCAGCCGCCGTAGCTTGGCATGCTCCTCATCCCACCGGCGGCGAAGTTCATCTAACCGGTCAAAGCGCTGCTCACGCGAGCGGTGATACGTGCCAAAGCCACCCGAGTGAATCCACGCGGAGTTTCCAGCCGAGCCCACTTCAAGCGTCACGATAGATGTGGCCGTTTGTGCGAGAAGCTCGCGATCGTGGCTGACATACAGAACGCCCTTACCACTGGCGCGTAGCTGGTCCTCCAGCCAACGCTTGCCTGGGACATCGAGGGAATTATCCGGCTCATCCAGCATGAGCAGATCGTCGGGGCCGCGCAGCAGGGCTTCGAGTGCGAGCCTCTTTTGCTCGCCGCCCGATAGCGTGGAGACAGCGCGTTCCCTGCACCTCTCAAACGGGATGCCAAGCGCGGCTACCGTACACGTATCCCACAGCACCTCCGCCTCGTAGCCGCCAGCATCGCCCCACGCCGTCACGGCGAGCGCATAGGCCATCTGCGCTTCTTCGGTGTCATGTTCAAGCATTTGGTCTTCTGCGCGCGTGAGCTTTTTCGCGGCACGCCTGATGGCGGCCGGAGCAACCGAGAGTAGGAGCTCGTGGACGGTGCTTCCCGTGACAAATTGGCGGAGCACACCCATGCTTCCCGCACGGGTCACAGCGCCCTCCGTGGGTGTCAACTCTCCCGTGACGATCCGCAGCAGCGTGGTTTTGCCTGCGCCGTTCGCACCGATCAGCGCGAGGCGTTGCCCATCACCCACTGTGAAGGAGACGTCGCGAAGCAACGGACGTCCATCCGGGAGACTATAAGAGATTGAGTTGATATCGAGGTGGGCCATATCCCCAAACTATCACAGGCGTGATAGTTCACGCGATCCGTGCCGCACCCCTAGAGTCCGGTGTCAGCCAGTCGTCAGTTACCCAACGTCGCAAAGGTCATGGTCAAGCCCCACCCGACTATCAGCACGCTCCACCATTGCATCGGAATAAAGAAGAGGGTGTGGCGGTTTCGCCAGCCCTTGAAGGCCACGCGCTCATCTTCCGAGAGCTCGGGCTGCTGGTCCAACGCGAGGGGCCGCGCCACACCATCGGGCCCAGTTTCCACCAGCCCGTAAGCTTCGGCTCGGGCCTCCGCAAATTTCTGCTGCGGCCTGACCACATTGAGGTAGTTTCCCAAGTAGTAGGTGGCGGCGGCACCAATAACGCAGGCAACAATTCCTTGCCACGTCATACCGTCCATGTCAGTTCCGGTCATTGAGGCAAGGAGGGCACCCAGCCCAACCGTTAGCCCGAACATGAGAAAAGCTAGGATTCCCCACCCACGCCAAACGATCAACGTACTACCTCCTTCCTTGGGTGCCGCGTCTGTTCTGGACACCCCCGACAGGTCTTGTATGTTGCAGGATATTTCCACGGATTCGCGAAGCGATCAAGACTCATCAGATGATGAGACGGCGCCTGCCTCACGCGATCCCTAATGCCGGCACAACACGTGGGCTGTGGGCATTGGATTGTGAGGCGGGCGCCGCCGGCGTCAAAAACCGCGAAAACCCGGGCGAACTCGCCTAGAAAATCTGGCGAAGGTTCGTGCGGGCGAGGTCCAAAATCTCGTCGCCACGGCCCGAGAGCACTGTGCGGAGCGTGTACAGCGAGAATCCACGGACCTGCTCAAGATCGATCGTTGGCGGCATGGACAGCTCCTGACGGTCTGTCACAACTTCCACCAGGGCGGGACCGTCATGCTCGAAAGCAGCGCGGAGGGCACCTTCCACCTGATCGGAATCAGTCACGCGGACGCCATACATGCCCACGGCCTTAGCCACGGCGGAGAAGTCCGGATTGACCAGATCGGTACCCCACGTCACGAATCCGGCAGCCTTCATCTCCAGCTCAACGAAGTTCAGCGAGGAGTTGGAGAACACCACGATTTTCACGGGAAGGGGCTTGTTCTGCTCAAGAGTGAGCAACTCACCGAGCATCATAGCAAGCCCGCCGTCACCGGCGAGGGCCACAACCTGCCGATGGCGGTCCTGTGCCTGAACGCCGATGGCCTGAGAAACCGCGTTGGCCATGGAGCCGTGATTGAAGGAACCGATAAGCCCACGCTTGCCATTCATCTCAAGATAGCGAGCGGCCCACACCACCGGCGAGCCAACGTCCGGCAAGAACACGGCATCATCGGCAGCTAGCTCATTGACCAGCCGCGCCACATACTGCGGGTGAATCGGCTTGCCAGCCGCGGTTGGCTTCGCCAAATCATCCAGCTTCTTGCGCGTCTTCTTGTAGTGATCACGCGAGGACTTCAGGTGCGAGCTCGACTTCTTCGGCTTAATGAGTGGCAGCAGCGCTTCGGCCGTGTCCCGTACATCTCCGACCAGTCCGAGGTCTAGTGGGGTCCGGCGCCCGAGGTTCTCGCCCCGAATGTCCACCTGTACCTTCTTGGCCTTTTCTGGGTAGAACTGCTGGTACGGGAAGTCCGTCCCGAGCATGAGGACCAGATCCGAATCCTCCATCGCCTTGTAACCGGACGTGAACCCGAGAAGTCCGGTCATGCCCACATCGAACGGGTTGTCGTACTCCATATACTGCTTGCCTCGCAGCGCGTGAACGATCGGCGCCTTGAGAGCATCTGCCAGAGCAATAACTTCATCGTGCGCGCCTGCGGAGCCAGCACCGGCGAGAATCGTGACCTTCTTTGTATCATTGAGGAGCTTTGCGGCCTTTTCGAGTTCACCCTGATCCGGGATCACGCGCGGCTGGGTTTTGGTGATTTCGGCGATGTGGGTGCTGACGGCTTCGTCGAGTGCCACGTCTCCAGGAATAACGACGACGGCGACTCCCCTCTTCTCAATCGCCGTCTGCATGGCGATGCGCAGCACGCGGGGCATCTGCGAAGGGCTCGCCACATTCTCTACGTAGACAGAGCATTCGCGGAACAGTTCTTGAGGATGGGTCTCCTGAAAGTACTCCGAGCCGATTTCGGCGCTCGGGATATGCGCGGCGATCGCAAGAACCGGGACGCGGGAGCGCTGGGCGTCATAGAGGCCATTGATGAGGTGGAGATTGCCAGGGCCGCAGCTTCCTGCACATACGGCAAGATTGCCCGTCACACCCGCTTCGCCCGCGGCAGCGAACGCCGCGGCCTCCTCGTGACGTACATGAACCCAATTGATGTGGGAATTGCGCAGCGCATCGGTAAAGCCGTTGAGTGAATCGCCCGAGATTCCGTAGACGCGTTCAACCCCGTTCGCCTCAAGAGTGTCAACCATATTCTGTGCAACCGTGGCCATGGTGGTCCTTTCCGCGTAGATGCCAATATAAAGACCCTATCGAAGCGGCTAGTTGAATGCGATAGCTTTTGCGCCACTCTTTGGGGGACTTCGGTCCTAGCGAACGGCGGACGAACCGCTACAGCGCGAACTCGATAGCCGCCCAAGACACAGCCGGAAGATGCAGGGCCGAGCCAGCAAGCTGGGCTCCCCCGGCAGGCAGCTCGCCCAACGCAACATCCGTAAGCACCACGCGCTCCGGATCATCCAGCGTGTTGGCGGCGTAGGGATTGGGATCGGACAACACCCTCACGCGCGTGATGTTGAGCGCCGGATCGAGTTCCACAACAGCCTCATCGCTTACCGACCTGTTGACGGCCATGATGAGCCCGCGCCCCGCCTGCCGATCAACGGTCGCAATAGCATCGACGGCCGCGACTTCCCCATATTCGGCGGTTGCCAGAACAGGCGAATCCACTGCGCACTGGGCCACTTCCCCGCACGCCAGCTCGGCGGCCACGGCGAAGGGATAGAACGTCGTTTGCCGCCATGCACTCCCACCCGGCTCAGTCATAATCGGCGCGATCGCGTTGACGAGCTGGGCCATTGACGCGGAGGTCACCACATCGGCGCGCCGCACGAGCGAGATGAGGAGATTACCCACCACCACCGCATCGGCCACGCTGTAGGCGTTTTCGAGCAGCCGCGGGGCCACCGGCCACGGGTCGGTGGCGCCGGTGATCTTTTCGTCAGATTCCCAGTGGCGCTGGTACCAGACGTTCCATTCGTCGAAGGAGATCGCCACCTTCTTCTGGCCACCCGGCGCGCCCGCCGCCTTCTCCGCCGCCACCTCATCGATCACACCTGCGACCGTCGCGATGAACTGGTCCATATCAACGGCGGAGGCAAGGAAGGACTGGATATCGCCGTCCTTCTCCTCGTAGTAGGCGTGGCAGGAAATGTGGGACACGGAATCCCATGTGCGCCGCAGGACGTCCTTCTCCCACGCGCCGAAGGTGGGCATGGAGGAGTTGGAGCTGCCGCACACCACGAGTTCTAGGTTCGGATCGATCTGCAGCATGCCAGCGCCAACGCGCGCCGCCAGTTCCCCGTAGCTCGCGGCGTCACGGTGGCCCAGCTGCCACGGCCCGTCCATCTCATTGCCCAAGCACCACATGGCCACCCCGTAGGGTTCGGGGTGCCCGTTGGCTGCCCGCTGATCGGCAATGGCGGTGCCGGCGGGAACGTTCGTGTATTCGAGGAGGTCCAGCGCCTCTTCGAGCCCGCGCGTCCCCAGATTCACGGCCATCATCGGTTCGATCCCGCATTCTTCCGCCCACGCCATGAACTCGTCTAAGCCGAACTGGTTGGTTTCCGTGGAATGCCACGCAAGATCGAGGCGCCGGGGGCGATCCGGCCCCACCCCGTCCTCCCACCGGTATCCGGACACGAAGTTGCCGCCCGGGTAACGAACGGTGGTGACGCCCAGTTCCTTGACGAGCCCCATGACGTCACCCCGAAAGCCGTTCTCATCGGCGGTGGGATGGCCCGGCTCATAGATTCCCGAGTACACGCAACGCCCCAGATGCTCCACAAAGGAGCCGAATAGCCGCGGGTTCACCGTGGCCCCCGCACGCGAGAGGTCCACGTTCAGCTGTGCTTTCATCATTCCTACCAGTCCACGGGGCCCAAATCGGGGCCAGCAAGCGTTGCCCACGAGAGGCCTTCGGCCGGATCCGTTTCAAACACGAGCAGTTCATTCTCCCCCGCCCGCAGGTACGGCGCCGGCACATACAACGTGCGCTGAGGCCCGCGCCGGCTGTAACGCCCGAGCAGATGCCCGTTGATCCACGCCAGCCCGTGGCCCCATCCCTGCGTATCCAGGAAAAGGTCCGTGGGCCCATCGATAGTGACGTGGGCGCGCAAGAACGTGGGAGCAGTTACGGTCACTTCGTTATTTTCGACGACGACGGCCTGCCGTAACGCCTCACCAACAGGCATGAGATTCTCAATGTCCAATGGGGCAATCTCCCAATCGGGCACATCCGTTCCGTCTATGCTCACCGAGCCGACGATGCCCTTATGTTCGCCAATACGAGGGCCATAGTTGACGCGGCCCATATCCTCCACCAAGATCTCGATCCGTGATGGGGACCCATCAAAGGTGAGGACCTGATCGTGATCCATGCGCTCGAGGACGCCGATGCGGCGCCCATCTACTTCCACAATGGCGCGGTCGCGGATCTCGCCGATACGCAGAATGTGAGGTCCGGCCGAAGGCCGGAATTCGTCGTCGTCGAAAATACGGCGATACCGGGCAAATCCCCTGTACTGGCCCACAGAATCCATCGTTAACGCTCCACCAGAGGGGCGGAACTCCCCCAGCTGGTCCGCGATAGCGGACAGAGCGAGCGCCCCCGTGAAGGTCCCCGCGTGGACCGGAGCCACCGGGCGTTCGGAGGGAACCTCATCGGGCAGGTCCGTGAACCGGCTCAAGACCTCGCGGAACTCCCAGTACTTGGCGGTGGGGTGGCCCGTCTCATCCAGCGGCGCGTCATAATCGTAACTGGTGGTGATGGCGCGGTACTGGCCCTTGTCATTCGCCCCGTTCGTCAGCCCGAAGTTGGTGCCACCGTGGAACATGTAGAGGTTGACGGAAGCCCCGGCCTCAAGTAAATCCGCGAGCTCGCACGCCGAACTCAGGGTGGTGTGGTGGTATTGGCCCCAGCTGTCGAACCAGCCATCCCAGAACTCGGAACACATGAGGGGGCCAGTCCTCTGGACGTCGCGAAGCTTGGCAAGGCGTTCCTTGGCACGCGATCCGAAGGAGCCGGTGGCCAGAAGATCGGGCAGCGAACCATCTTCCAGCATGGTGCCGGCGGGCTGATCCACGGTGGTGAGAGGAACGTCAATCCCGCACTGGCGGGTGAGGTCAGTGAGAGAACGAAGGTAGGCGTGATCGTTGCCGTAGGCCCCGTATTCGTTTTCGATCTGGACCAGAATCACGGGGCCCCCGCGCGAAATCTGGAACGGGGCCACGATGTCATACACACGCCGAAGGTAGTTGCTTGCCGGCACCATGAACTCGGGGGCGAGCGTGCGAACGGGGGTGTGTCCGGCTGCCACTCGGTTGTCCTCGTGCGCCACAGGCGGGGAGTCCTTGAAGAGCCATCCGGGAAGGCCGCCACCATCCAGTTCGGCGCAAATATAGGGGCCGGGGCGGACGATCGCGTGCATCCCCTCGTCCGCAATCGCCTGAAGGAAGGCCGCAAGGTCAAGACGCCCGGTGGCCTCCCACGCGCCAGGGTCAGGTTCGTGGAGGTTCCACGGCACATAGGTTTCGATTGTGTTCAGGCCCATGAGCCGGGCCTTATGAATGCGGTCCACCCAGTATTCGCGGGGAACACGGAAGTAGTGAATCGTCCCGGACAGGACGCGGAAAGGCTGGCCGTCAAGGGCGAACGTATCCCCCGTGATCTCGAATGACGCCACGTTCGGTGCTCCTCGGTTGTTGATCGTGTGCTGCTGTCAAGCCGGAGGGCGGCGCTGCATCGTCTACAGCACCGCCCCCGCGGTTGTGATGTACCGGGTGCCTCAGCTACTCGTTAACTGTGAATCCCTGACCGTTGCCGTACTCAACAAGGGAGTCCTGCCACGCGGCAAGTCCATCGTCAAGAGTGGTATCGCCGGTGTAGGCCTTACCCACTGTGTCGCCGAAGATCGAGTTGGCGTAGACCTGATAGGGCAGGTACTCCCAATCGGGCAGCACATCGGAGGCTCCCTGAGCGAGGACCTCGTTGATGTTCTGGCCGCCGAAGTACTCGGGGGCATCAGCAAGGAACGCTTCATCTTCAAGGTCAGCAACCGTTGAGGGGAAGCCGCCGGACTCCATGAAAATATCAATGGATTCTTCGGAGTTGTTGAGCCACTGCAAGAAGGCCGCCGCGAGCTCGGGGTTATCCGTCTGCTTAATGACTGCCTGCGCCGATCCGCCGTTCTCCGCGTTTGCCGGGTTACCGTCATAGCTGGGGATCGGGGCTACGCGCCAATCACCAGCGGTATCCTCTACACCGGAGATCAGGTTGCCGGGCATCCATGCGCCCGTGACCAGTGAGGCGATCTTGCCTTGGTTCAGGGCCTGATACCACTCGTTGGACCAGCTGGAGATCGGGGACACGAGATCGTCGTGGACGAGTTCATCCCAGACGGCCGTCCACTTCTGGACACCCTCATCGGAGAAATCGATCGTGACGTTCGTGCCATCAGTAGTGCTGAACGGATGCCCGCCAGCCTGCCAGATCATCGAGGTGGTAAAGCCGGAATCGCCCGCATCATTGGTGATGTACACGGAATCGTCCCAGGCCTGAATGGTCTTGGCATCCTCAACGAACTGGTCCCACGTTGTGGGAGGCTCGTCAATGCCCGCTGCCTTGTACACTTCCTCGTTGTAGAACAGGGCCATCGGGCCCGAATCCTGAGGGAGGCCGTACACGGCGTCACCATCTGTGACCGCACTCCACGGCCCCGGGGTGTACTGATCCTCAAGCTCACCGAAGCCATACTGGGAAAGATCCAGCAGAGAATCGGTCAGGGAGAACTGCGGGATCGCGTAGTACTCAATCTGGGCAACATCGGGGGCGCCGGAGCCAGCCGTAATCGAATTCTGCAGCTTGGTGTACTGCTCCTCGTTAGTGCCAGCGTTCACAACGTTCACCGTGACGTTCGGGTAGGCCTCCGTGAACGCCTCAGCCTGAGCTTCGCCAGAAGGCGTCCACGTCCAGTAGGTCAGCTCTCCGCCTTCTTCCAGAGCGGCTTCGAGGGCATCCGCATCCACTGCGGTGGGCTGATCGCCGCTGCTCGTATCATCGCTATCTCCGCCGCAGGCTGCCAGCCCGAGCGTTGCAAGAGCAAATGCCGCCGTAACGGCCCCCGCCTTGCGTCCCATTCTATTTTTCATGATTTCTCCGCTTCGTTGTGTGAATCGATAGTGGTTGTCTTGAGGTTTGGTGGTGGTGTGCTAGTTACTGTTTCACGCCTCCTGCGCTCAGCCCGGATTCCCAGTAACGCTGGAGCATCAGGAAGATGACGATGATCGGTATCACGGTCACGAGCGATCCCGTGACAACGAGGTTAAAGATGGGCTCCGGAGATGATCCGGTGGCCTGTGCGTTCCATTGGGCCAGCCCAACCGTGAGCGGATACCACTCGGGATCGCTCAGCATGATCAGCGGCAGGAAGTAGTTGTTCCATGTGGCCACGATTGCGAATAACAGCACCGTCACGATGCCTGGGGCGAGGAGCCGAGAGACGATCTGGAAGAAGATCCTGAACTCCCCGGCGCCGTCCATACGCGCAGCCTCGATGATCTCCATCGGCACCGCGTTCACGGCGTAGCTCCATATCAGGTAGAGGCCGAACGGGCTGACCAGTGATGGGAGGATCACCGCCCAGGGAGTGTTCGTCAGCCCCAGCTGGGCGAACAACAAGAAGGTGGGAACCGCCAACGCCGTGCCTGGAACCGCGATGGCCCCGATCACGGTTGCGAAGATTCCGCGCCGGCCCGGGAAATTGAACTTGGCGAGGCCGTATCCGGCCAGTGTTGCCAGAAGGGTTGCTCCGCCCGCACCCACCACCACATACAGCAATGTGTTGGCGAACCAGCGCAGGTAAACGCCACCTCGGTAGGTGAAGAGTTCGCCGAGGTTCTCAAACAAGTTGAAGCCATTGCCGAACCACAGACCGAAGGTGGAAAGCAGATCCCCCTGCGATTTCGTGGCGTTCACTATCAGCCAGAGCAGCGGCGTCAACGTGTAGATCGCAAGGATCAGCATGAGGATGAACATCGGGGAGGACTTCTTGACCGTGCGATCCGAATCCCCGGACTTGAGCTTCCGGCGCTTCTTTTCTGCGGTGGCTGCCTTCTTGGCGCTGCGGCGCTCGTCTTTCGTGAGCTCGCCGTTAGTTTCCACTGACATCAGTTGCCCTCCTGCTTCTGGGAACGTGCCTGAGTGGTATAGGCGATAATCGCCGTAATCACGCCCATCACGATGGCCACGGTTGCCGAGTAGTTGTACTGGTTGCCGTTCATCGAAAGGTTGTAGGCATACAGGTTTGGAGTGTAGAAGCTTGTAATGACGTTGGAGGCCAGCGGCTTCAACAGGTTTGGTTCGTTGAACAGCTGGAACGTTCCAATGATCGAGAACATGAACGATATGAGGATCTGTCCCTTAATTGCCGGGATCTTGATGTGCCACGCCTCTTGGAGGCGGCTGGCGCCATCAATCTCCGCTGCCTCATACAGCTCAGTAGGGATCGTTTTCAGCCCGGAGTACATGATGAGCATGTTGTAGCCCATGAAGGACCACGTGAGGATGTTGCCGATGGACCACGTCATCCACGAGTTGGAGAGGGGTGCCAACAGGTGCGAACCTACCAAATCGTTGAAGCTTGCGGTGAGTCCGAACTGGTCACCGTAAATGAAGCCCCAGATCAGTACGGCAACAACGCCGGGAACTGCGTAGGGCAAGAACAGCATGATTCTGAAGGAAGAGCGTCCGCGCAACCTGTTCGAATCGATCAGAAGGGCGGCCACCAAGGCTAACCCCAGCATGATCGGGACCTGAATGATGAAGATCCGCACCACACGCCAGAAGCCATCCCAGAACTGGGCATCGTTGAACAGGCTGATGTAGTTTTCAAAGCCGACGAACTGGTTTCCGCCGATCATCTGTTCCTTGAACAGGCTCAGGTAGATCGCGTAGATCACCGGCGCACCGATCATCGCAACGAAAACCACCATAAACGGCCCAACAAACATCCAGCCTGTCCAGCTGCGCTTGGCCTTGTTGACCTTGCCGTTGCCTGCGCCGATCCGTGGAGTCTTTCCCGAGCCGTTGCCCGATCCCGCGGCAGGGTCAAGTCCCTGCCCGGAGCCCTTCTCGGACGTGATACCCGCATTCGCAGGCGTGATAGCGGCGGCTGCCATAGGCGCTTCACCCTTTTCTGTCTCATTCACATCGCTGCGACTGAACATGATTACGCACTCAATGGCGGCTTTGCGGCGTTGGTTACGTAAACAACTTATGGTGTTTATAGTTTCACCTACAGCCCGCCACGTCAAGCGCTCACGCCGAAGTGATCTAACACACGTCGCCCATGCCGCGGTGCGCACCCCGCATGCGCCACCCACACGCCCCGCCAAAACCAACGCCCCCACGAATACCTAGCGTCGCATCTCGGCGCCCCAGCGCGCACCCCGCCGCACCACCCGCCACTTGATCCGCCACACGCCCCGACCACCCATCATCCGCGATGAATCGCACACCGCCGCAGAGGGATGCCATACTTACCTATTAGTAAGTCGGTGATCCACTTTGACGCGGCAGAGGAGTAACGAAGATGGGCCAGAAGGCCGGAACTAGGAAGCGCCCATCGATGGGTGATGTTGCCCGGCTGGCAGGAGTTTCTTCGCAAACAGTTTCGCGCGTTTCCAATGGCGAACCGAACGTCACTGAGGAGAAGCGCGAACGCGTGCGGGCTGCTATGGGGGAACTTGGGTACCGCCCCAACTCTGCCGCCAGAGCCATGAAACGCGGAGTGTTTAACACAATCGGCGTGATCTACCATAGCCTCCACCCAGTGGGTAACCACCGCACTCTCGAAGCGATTTCCGAGGCGGCCGCAGCCAAGGGCTACGCCACAACGCTTCTGCCCCTTGACGCCTCCAGCCAGACGGCGGCCAACGGCGCCTTCACGCGCTTGAGCGAGATGGCCGTGGACGCCGCGATCGTCATTCTCCCCTCGCACTTCATCGAAGATACGGGGCGTGCCGAGTTGCCGATCGGCGTCCCGATCGTTGTGCTGGGACCGCCGCTGATCGACGGCGCCATCTCCCTTGACTTCGACAATGCCGTGGGCGGGCGCGCCGGAATGGAGCATTTGCTCGAACTTGGCCACGAAACGGTCCACCATATCTCAGGCCCTCCGGATTCCTTCTCCGCGAATGCCCGTGAAGAGGTGTGGCGTTCGGTGCTCGAGGAGAATGGGCGCCGGGTCCCCGAGGCTGCGCACGGAGATTGGACGCCGAATTCCGGCTACCTCGCGACTCGGGAGTTGCTCCGGCGCGAAACACCCACCGCCATGTTTGTCGCCAATGATCAGATGGCTCTGGGCGCCCAACGCGCGCTGATCGAAGCCGGGCTCACGATTCCGGGCGACGTTTCGATGATCGGCTTCGACAACATCGACGAAACCGCGGCTTTCCCCACCCCGCTCACCACCGTGGCTCAGGATTGGGACGTGCTTGGGCGCGAAGCATTCAACGCCGCCCTTGAGGAGCTCTCTGGCGGAAACCCCGCCTCCATCACGATTCCCACACGGTTGGTGACGCGCGATTCGACCGGGCCGGCCCCCCGTCGCGTGGACTAGTTCGCGGGAATCAACACGTTCGTGGGTGGGCTGTGTTTTTTGACGACGACGGCGCCCTCCGCCACATTCCATCCGCCCGCACCTACTGAATCCCGCTCTGCGGAATCCTCATGCACATGGGATGCCTCAGACCACATATTTTCCTCCACGTGGGAACTGCGGGAAGTTTTGTAACCGTCGGCTCCGCGTCACCTTATTGTGAAGAAGCCGCCTCAACGGGCGGAAATCAGTGGGCACAACATCAACGATGTGCCCCGATTAAGGAGGAGATTATGGTCGAGATTCATCCAGTTACAGACCGCGCGCGGAAGGTCGTTCAAGGCGGATACGATTGCCACGTTCACACAGCTCCCGACGTCATTAAGCGGCGTATTGATGACATTTCGCTTGCACGCAGGTTCGCGGAGCTCGGGATGGGCGGGTTCATCATCAAGTCGCACTTCACACCCACAGCAGAACGCGCCGCTCTTGCGCGCCAAGCGGTTCCGGAGACAAACGTTCGAGGCGCTATCACGCTCAACGGTGCAGTAGGCGGGCTCAACGCTGTGGCTGTTGAGATCCTCGCTCGTGATGGCGGCCAGTACGTCTGGTTCCCTACTGTCGATAGCCGCAACGAACGCCAATCAGTTGCCACTGCACCGTCTGGGGCAAAGCCAGCATGGTGGAATATTCAGCAAGAACTGCGCGATTCCGGCATCGCGAGTCCAGAAGTTGAGCTCTACAACGAAGCAGGCCAGCCACTCAAACAACTCCTAGATGTTCTTGACGTGATAGCAAAGTACGATCTGACGCTCGCAACAGGGCACATCTCTGGCGAAGAGTCTGCCAAATTGATCCCAATCGCCAAAGAGCGCGGCGTGAAACGGATCGTGCTCACCCACCCTGAATTCACATCTCAACGAATCCCTGTAGATGTTCAGAAGTCGCTGGCGGCTGAGGGTGTCTTGTTGGAGCGATGCGTAACAACAGCCCTCACCGGCAAGGTGAGTTGGGAGACATGGTTGGGCAACATGCGTGAATGTGGCGTGGAGAATTCCATCGGCTCGTCCGATATGGGACAGCCATCCAACCCTCCGGTTGAAGATGGATTGGGCATCATCGCAGACGTCATGCTCGATAATGGCTTCACAGAAGAGGAAGCTCACCACGTCACGGTCACCAACACACGCATCGCCGCAGGAATCGACCCTCTTCCCTGACAACTAGTCACGTCAGGGACCGATCTTATCCAATCAATCAATCAATAACACTATTCGGAACCGTGGGTATCACACCCACCACGTCAATGGAGACACTCATGTCTGTCCGAACAACACCCAAGGCCACAAAAGATGGCCCACCTCAACGATCAAGAACCACAAAATATATCTGGCTTGTCGTCGCATTCGTGGCAACAGCTATCGTCGCTCTACTACCAACACCTGATGGTCTGACAATCGGGGGTCAGCGCGCACTTGCGATCCTAGTATTCGCCATCATCGTGTGGCTGACCGAAGCAGTCTCGTACCCTGTCTCCGCATTCGCGATCCTTTCGTTCCTTACGGTCTTTATGGCCTACTCTCCGGATCCGGATCCTGAGTCAGGCGGAGAAAACCTCGGAACCTCGGCTGCATTGTCTCAGGCGCTTGGTGGATTCTCCACCGGCGCATGGGCGCTAGTACTCGCCGCACTGTTCCTCGCCGCCGCAATGCAAGCCACGAATCTGCATCGCCGTATCGCACTCTTGATTCTCAAGACGATGGGCGAAAAGACGGACATGATCCTGCTGGGGACCATTCTCATCTCGACGGTCTTGGCTTTCATCGTCCCCTCGTCTACCGCGAGGGTAGGCGCGATCCTACCGATTCTTCTCGGCCTCGTCGTCAGTTTCGGGCTTGGCAAGAAATCCAACATGGCCGCGATGCTCGTATTAACGGCGGTTCATGCCTCCACCATCTGGAACATCGGACTAAAAACAGGCGCCGCGCAGAACATTCTGATGGATGGTCTTGTTACTGAAGGCATGGGACAGTCCATCACGTGGGGGCGATGGTTTATTGCAGGTGCCCCATGGGCCGCCATTATGTGCGTTGCTCTGTTCTTCGTGATGCGCAAAGTCTTCAAACCCGAATCAGATCACCTCGAAGGCGGCAAGGAACTGGCCACCCAACAACTACGGGATCTTGGACCGGTTCGCCCCGAAGAATGGAAGCTCATCACAGTCACGATCGCGCTGCTCTTCTTCTGGTCTACAGAAGGAATCCTGCACGATGTCGATTCCTCAACTGCAACAGTCGTCGCCATCGCGGTACTGCTCATGCCTGGAATCGGCGTATTCACATGGAAGAAGGCCAACGAATACCTCGATTGGGGCACCGTTTGGGTACTGGGTGTTTCGATCTCGCTTGGCACGGTCCTCATGCGGTCTGGGGCGGCGCAATGGCTCTCCGACGCTGTTCTCGCACCACTCGGCTTGGCGGATAAGCCAATCATCGTAGCGGTAGCAATATGCGGACTATTCGGTATCTTGCTCCATCTCGGCTTTGCCTCAGGTAGTTCGATGACCTCCGTATTCATTCCCGTCACAATGGCACTTGCTCTGACGTTCCCAACATCCATCGAGAGTCAAATTGGTTTCGTATTGGTCATGCAGTTCATTGTAAACTTCGGATTTTGGCTGCCAATTTCAACTCCACAGGGTCTCCTTGCCCACGGCACCGGCACCTTCACGGGCCGGGATTTTCTCAAGTCTGGCATTCCCATCACCGTCATCGGCTATGCCCTGCTTGTGGTGTTCGCCGGGACGTACTGGCAGTGGATCGGAATTCTCTAGAGGCGACACAAAAGTCTACAAACATAGAAACACGTTGAAAGGAATACTCTCATGACTAAACCACGCACAATGCTCGTTGTAGGAGCTCACTCTGGAGACTTCGTCTGGCGTGCATCAGGCGCTATCGCTACTTGTGTTCAGAACGGGGGCAAGGCCCACGTAGTAGCTATGTCCTACGGGGAAAGGGGTGAATCCGGCGCGCTTTGGAAAGAACCCGGCCAAACCGAAGAGAATGTCAAACGAATCCGCTACGAAGAAGTCACCCGAGCCGTTGAACACCTCGGTGCGTCGTTTCAAGGCCTCGACTTAGGAGACTACCCTCTCAAAGCCGACGACAATGCCGTTGAACAACTAGTGGAGATCATCCGGGAGGTTCAACCGGATGTCGTGCTGACTCATGCTGCGTTGGATCCGTTCAACCCTGATCACCCAGTCGCTCGTGCGGCTGTAGATCGGGCACGACTTCTCACGTCCGGTGCAGGGGTGGAATCCGCGTTCAAGACGGTCAAGCCCACGGAATACCTTGCCTTTGAACCACACCAGCCTGAACTGTGTGGCTTCACCCCATCGGTGTTCTTAGACATCACTCCGGTCTGGGATAAGAAGCTCGCGGCAATGCATGAGATGGGAGCTCAGAAGTACCTTCAGAGCTATTATACGGAGCGCGGCGGACATCGCGGGAACCACGCTCGGAAGGTCACGGGTAACCAAGAAATCCGCTATGCGGAGGCTTTTGACCGCATCGTCCCGAACGTGGTGACGGCACTGTGAGCACCTCAAATGGCACGTCAAAGGGAACAGGTAAGGAGCTATCAGATACCGAAATCACCTCACGGCTCAAGGCTCTGGCTTCCAGCCAAGTAGGCGATGTTCAAGATCGATTTGGCATAATTGACGGAGCTATCTCTGCACTCGACCCTTCGAAACGGTTCGTAGGCCGCGCACGCACGGTGTTGACGGCGGGAGGAGACAACAAAATCATCCATGAGATCATCCCTACTCTGAGACCCGGAGACGTTCTGTTTGTCAACGGACAGGGTGTTACTCATCGGGCACTTATGGGCGAGCTCATGTCTGAACGGTGCCAAAACCGCGGAGCAGCTGCCATTGTGATCGACGGGGCGATTCGTGATTCACAGGAGATCATCTCCTTGGGAGTCCCCATGTACGCCCGTGCCGTTACCCCCGCCGGACCCTACCGCAACGGCCCAGGACGCATTGACGTTCCAGTAGCTATTGGCGGCGTTGTCGTCGCACCCAACGATTGGGTCATCGGTGACGGGGATGGCATTGCTGTCATCGAGGCCTCAAGTATTCAGGTTGTCCTCGAAAAGGGCGAGGCGAAGTTGAAGGCCGAGCAAGATCAAATGGCTGGCATCCGAGCCGGCACCGTCATCTAGATCCGCCTGTCGTCGGTATCCCAGGGAGGGCTGAGTGAGAATACTCGCTCAGCCCTCCCTTGCTGCTAGTCACCAATAACCGAAGCGCTAATGGCCTCACTCTGCACGATTGCGTCCGTAATACTCAGGCTCGCACGGTGCATTCGGCGCACAACCAAGGGAATACGGGCTTTCGGCAAGTGTTCAGGAAGCGTTCCCAGCGTAAGTGCCCCAATCGCTTGCCCTCGCACGCCCCGAACAACAACAGCAAGGGCTGAAAAGTCTTGCAATGACTCATTAAAGTTCGTTGCGTAGCCCTTCCTAGCCACTGAATGCAAATGCTCTTCTATATCAGCCATTGTCTGCAACGTAGAACCAGTGAGCGATTGGGCGCCACGTGGGAACAATGCTCGTACATCGGACTCCCGCATCGCGGCCAGAATCGCTTTGCCAGCGGCGGTTGCGTGCGCTGGAAGTACGAGCCCTTCTCGAAGTTTGACTGCATCCTGCGTCGTTCCCTGAGCACCTTCAACGAACAGAACAGAGTTACCCTGCAAGGTGGTGAGGTGACAGGTATCGCCCGTTTCCTCGGCGAGTGCGGCAAGCTGTGGGCGCGCCATCTGTCGAAGGTCAGCACGCGCAAGGCTGCGCACTCCAGCTAGCTTCATTGCGTCACCCGGATAATACGGGCCATGCGGCACCTTTTGCCTTGCGAATTTATAGGCGCACAGAGTGGTAAGAAGTCGGTGCGCAGTGGAACGTGAAACGCCAAGTATCGCTGCTGCCCCCGAAACTCTAAGCTCACCTCGCTCATCCAACACCTTGAGCAATCTCAAAGCATTCTCTACGGAACTGAGCGATCCCCGTGATCCCACACGCGCCTCCCCACGTCTCATCGCCATTCTATCTGCGTCCAAACAGGCCAACCTAGGCCCCGTTGTTATGAACAGATGCTTTTGTGGGAGACTGGAGCAGTCGTTTCTTCTTCCGAAAGGCTGGCAATAGGTGGCGCCCAAACTCGCAATGCTCGATGTTGACGGTACGCTGATGCACCGAGGCTCGTGGAATCCGGGTGCGAAGGATCTGATCAATCTCCTTGTAGATCATGGGATGAAGGTTGCACTGTGTTCGGGCAGATCCACCGCGAGCCTCATTGCTCTGTCGCGCGAGGTCCCGGCAGTGTCCATCATCGCTAGCAGCAGCGGGGCAACGGCCTTGGCGCGGGAATCGGATGATCCACATGCACAATGGCGAGTTCTTGGGCACCGGCCACTTCCACCGCAGGTTCTGGACAATGCGCTCAATGTTGCTGATCGCTGCGGCATCGAAGCGTGGGCATATACCGCGCGCGAATGGATGCTTCGCACCGTGACGGATCGAGCCCGCTTCGAGGAGAGCTTTGTTCACGACAGCCCTCGCATCGATCCCCTCGTTGGACGATCGGATATTGGCAAGGTCCTTTTCCTCGTCGAACGGTCAGGTGACAGAGAATCGTTGCAAGAGATCGATCACTGGGACGGCGTTGGGCTGGTTATGTCGGGCGGGGTCTATGCCGATCTCATTCCCGAGGTTGCCGTGAGAACCAAGGGCGGAGATATGCTGATCGATCACCTCGGAATTGGCTGGGATGATGTCCTTGCCATCGGTGACGGCCAAAATGATATCGGTATGCTCTCTCTGGCGGGCCACGCGATGTGCGTGGATGGGCTGGCAACCGACAGGCTGGATCCGGCTAGTCCGATCCAGCAACGCGCTCACGCAGCCACGACAGCCGACGCGCTAGAGATCGCACGTGAGTGGTATTCGGCGCCGGTGAACCAAGAGGAGGCGCGCTAGTACCTAGCCAAGAAATGCGCGCTAGGAGCCCCCGGCCTTGCCGTAAACGATGACGTCCAGAATCTGCCAGCCAAAGAAGGCAAAAAGCGCAAACGGGCCGCACAGGAAGAAGATAAACTCCGTTTTCTCGCTCATCATCGGCCGGCGCACCGTGACTCGCTCTTTATTGACCCGGGTTGCCGCATAATATCCTGCGGCAACCCATGCAGCAGCGATCACGAAACTGATACGCAGGTCCAGACGCGTAAAAATAATGAGCGCAACAACGGCGAATAGGCTGGCTATCACGACAGCCATCAACAACCGAACAACGATGCGCTTCATATTCCCATTATCTCAAAACACCGCCGAGGTTTTCGAGCTTGCGCTGTTCTGTTGGTTACCTTCTCTTACGCCTTGCGCGATAGAACGGCATCCACAGAGGCCCCAGGCAGCGAAACGGTGACTGCCGTTCCCCACGGGTCCTTGGTTGTCACGGATTGCCCATCGAAGGAGTACTCGATTTTTGCCCGCGCCAGCCGCGCTGTGAGCGCATCGAGATCTTCGAGCGCCGGGACCGTCACGGCCACATTCGCCAGCCCCAAGCTAGCCGCGCGGGGGCCCGCTCCCCTACTGTTCCACACGTTCATGGCCAGATGATGGTGATAACCGCCAGCGGAGGTAAAGAGCGCACTCGGCATCGAATCCGCGGTCACTTCGAATCCCAGAGCATCCACGTAGAACTTGCGCGCCGGCGCGATCGCCCCAACCTGCAGGTGAACGTGGCCAACGTGGGCTCCCACGGGTCCCGAGGCCTGCGTGGCACCGCCACCTCGGCCAGTCCCAGCAGCAAGATGCTTGGCCAAATAGGCGTTGGGATCCAACCGCAGAGTAGCCATATCAACCTGGCCGTTCGTGTAGGTCCACTGTGACCGCGGCCGGTCATAGTAGAGCTCCACGCCGTTACCCTCGGGATCGGTGAAGTAGAAGGCTTCACTGACAAGGTGATCGCCAGTACCCGCGAAACGGGTTTCCGGCTGCTGGGCGGCGCGGAAAACAACCTCGGCAAGCGCGTGCTGGGTAGGGAACAAGAACGCGGTGTGGAACAGCCCTGCCTGATGCGGATCGAAATCAGGCAGATCGGGAGTCTTGATCAGGCGAACCATGGGAACGCCACCGTTGCCCAGTACGCGGCTGACCCGCGATCCCTCGGCCCGCTCTTCGATCGGCTCCATCGCGAACGCGCGCGAGTAGTACCTGCTCATGCCCTCCAGATCGCGAACCTGAAGCGTCACGGCATCCATCCCAGCAGCTGCACTGATAATTCTCTCGTCCACCATGTTCCACGGCCCTTCTGGAAAGCTACATATTCGTTGAAGTCACAGTGGCGCCGCGCGCCACCCACACACGTCAACTAGTTGAATGTGTAACTAATTCCCATCCGGGCCGGACTGTGGCTAGCGGCTCATGACGCCGCAAGCCCAGCCGGTAACAAGCCGCCGTGACTACCTATCGCTTGATTTCCCCGTTGGGCAGAAGCACGGACTTCAGTGCCTCGCCGGTGCGTGCCAGTTCAAGCGCCCTATTGATCTCGGACAGGGGAAGCACATGGGTAATGAGCTTGTCCGCCGGGAATCGCGGATCGATCGATAGCTCGAACGCGCGCTGGACCTGCATGGTGTTGGAAGCGTAGTGCCCGTAGATCCACAGGCCGTTGTAGTGAATGAGGTTCGTATCCAGCTCCGTCAGCGAACCCTTCGGCACGCCACCAAAGAACACCACGGTGCCAGCCTTGCGCGCCATGAGAAGCGCCTGCTGCTGACCCTTGGTGGATGGATTCGCAGAGATCACCTTATCGGCTCCACGCCCACCGGTCAGGCGCAGCACCTCAGCCACGGCGTCGGTTTCGGCGGAATTCACCAGAGCGTCAATATCGAAGCCCGCCGCCTGATCAAGGCGCGCCTGATTCGTATCCGTGACGATCACCTGCGAAGCCCCGCGCATCCGGCTCAAGATCGCCAGAAGCAGCCCCACGGGACCGGAGCCCAGAATCACCACAGAATCGCCCATCGTCACGTCAATGTTCTCCACGCAGGCGTATGTGGAGGACATGGGTTCGGCAAGCGTGGCGCGAATTGGATCGACGCCCTCGGGGATCTCGAAGGTTGCTCCCCTATCTACGCGCTTGGCGCTGTAGGAGATGTACTGAGCGAAGCCACCGGGGCTTGCGGTGTAGTCCTCAACCTCGGAACACTGTTCGGAATGGCCCGATCGGCAGTTCTCACACTTGAGGCAGTGAGCCAGCGGATACACGTAGATCCATTGCCCGGGCGTGTAGGCGCTCACCCCCGGCGCAACCTCGGCAACACGCCCCACGACCTCGTGCCCGTAGAGCCACGGGTAGGCACCGGAACGAGAGTCCGTGGTCAAGTTGCGAATGTCCGATCCACACATTCCAATGGCGTCCACCTCAACAACAAATCCCCCATCGGGGCATTCGGGCACCGGCACCTGTTCCACCCGAATATCGCCGGGGCCATACATCAACGCTGCATCCATCATTGCCATCGCACTGCTCCTTTACTCGCGCATTTCGTGGTTCCCAGCGTACGGAGTTCGCGCCCGGGTTGCGAACTTTTTTCGTTTTTACGACGACGACGAAGCCGCCTCCCCGATCTACAGCGAGTACCCGAACGCCACAAGCCCAAGAGTTGCCGAACATACGATGATGAGGACGGCAGGTCCGTCGTCGTCACAAAAATCAACTCGCCGCGCGCAAACGGAGGGTCACCCGCGTACCCTGGCCTGGCGAAGAACGAAGAGCCGCGCTACCTCCGTGGCGTTCAGCAATCACGCGCACGATAGCCAACCCGAGGCCAGAGCCCTGAGCGCCACGCGTATCGGACCCGCGCGCCAGTTCCTCCCAGATAATCTGCATATCCTTCTCGGGGATACCCCAGCCCGTGTCAGAGATGTCAACGGATACCCACCCATCGGCCTCACTCGCGCGCACTTCAATGTGCGCATCAGCATCCGAATACTTGGCGGCGTTCGAAATGACGTTGTAGAGGGCAACAACCAGCAAATCGGGATCGCCGAGCACATCGGGCACCGGCCATGGGACCTGCGGGAACTCCACCAAAATGTCACGATCCGGATACGTGGCCAGAACGGCATCTGCAGCCTCTTCTGCGGCGTCCTTCAGATTGACCGGGATCAGTTCAATTGGCCGCGTTTCCAGATCGGCAAGCTTCGCCAACTCGTTAACCAAGGAGCTGAGGCGGTGGGCCTGCGCGTTTGCCACACGGACGGCTTCATCCTCGCCAGGCATCGTTGCCAGAGATGTGCGGATCGCGGTGACGGGATTCTTGATCTCGTGATCGAGGCGGCGCAGGAAGGTACGGCGCTGATTGCGTTCTTCTTCGCGCACCTGCGCCTGAACATCAATCTGGCGCTGATCCCGCCTCTTTTTTGTGACGCCGGTGATGATGAGAACCACGGCGGCAATCGCTGCGAGTATCAGAATCAGCGTTGAGATTGGGGCGTACAGGTAGAGCCACGGATTGACATCCACGCCATAGAGAACTCCCGCCGATACCGCCGCTGCGAGGAGCACGGCCACCGCGGCCACCACACGATTCTTCATGCTCCCTGCACCTTTCCAAGAAACCGATAGCCTGCGCTTTGAACCGTCTCAATGAACTGCGGCTTTTGGGCGTCTTCTCCCAAAACCCTGCGAATCTCGGCCACTCGATGATCGATGGCCCTGGTTGTCACGGCGAATTCATACCCCCAGAGTGTGGCAAGCAACCGCTCACGCGTGTGCAGTTCGTCAGGGTGGGACATGAGGTATTCCAGCAGCATAAGCGCCCGTGGCGTCAGCGCAACTTCGTCCCCGTCCAGATAGACGCGGCGCGAGGCGCGATCGAAGGCCAGCGGGCCGCTCACCATCTTGCCCGCCGAGGCGAGCGTGCGCTGGCCCGGGGTAGTCCGGCGCAGCACGGCGCGGATTCTGGATACGAGTTCTGGCGGATCGAACGGCTTTCCGATGTAATCATCCGCGCCCTCATCGAGGGCCGCCGAGCGCTCGAAGGATTCGTCCACCTTCGTCAGCAGTATCACCGGCGTCCAATCCTCGCGCTGGCGCAGTTCGCGCAGAAGAGAACGGCCATCGCGCCGCGGCATCAGAACATCGCTGACGATGATGTCCACATCTTGTGAATCGAGGATCGCCAGAGCCTCTTCCCCATCAGACGCCACCGTCACCTCGAACCCTGAACGTTCCAGATACGGCGCCAATGTTGAGGTAATTGGCTCCTCATCGTCCGCCAGAAGGATTCGAGATGCGGCGGCATCGTCAGGGCTATACATCAGATTTGGTCCTCCGAAACCACTAGGGAATCCATGCTCTCATCGTCAATATACGGGTTGCCCGTTTCAAAGATCACGATATTACCGTGTGCATCATCATCCAGATCTATCTCTCTGGCGCTCTTGACCACCAGCACATTCCCCTGCCCATCAATGGACACATCGTTCGCGTTCTGAGCAATCACGATGGTGCCATGAGCATCGATATCCAGTTCGTCACAATCATCCGTTATCTCGATGATCGCTCCGCTTTCCTTAATATCAATGTCTCCACCGTTGCACTGGAGCTGCTGGGTCGCCTGAGGCGCGAGGGCCTTCCTCACGTCTCCAGCAGCCGAGGATTCGGACATTGCATCGGAAACTGCCGAGCCGGGATCGGCAGCATCCGGGTTACTCGAATCCTGCGGCTTTGGGTTCGCCGTGGGAGTCTGCTTCGGGGCGTCTTCGTCGGTTGGCGCCAGCGTAGGCGCCTCAGTTTCGGGTGCCGGAGCAGCCGTGGTTTCGCTTCCGGGAGCGAGGGACTCCACCTGAGGCAGCGAGTCCTGATCCGGGGCCGAGCCTGCCGAGCATGCGCCCAGTCCCAGAGCACCAGCCATGATCAGTGCGGCAATTCCTGTTTTCTTCGTTGTATTCATCATGTTTCCCATCGTAGAAAACGGCAAAGCGCCTCTGGTGTCCAATGGTTCGCAGAGTTGTCGCAAGTTCGCGACAACCGGATGGCTGGGTTTGTCATTGCGGAGCGTTACCGGAGGACGGCCAGTAGTACTGATCCGATGTTGCCCGTTCTCCGAAGATTGCCTGCCCCACACGCACAACGGTGGAGCCTTCTTCGATCGCATCCTCAAAGTCCCCAGACATGCCCATCGAGAGCTCGCCGGGTCCGATGAGTTCCGGGCCGGACTGTCGTGCCTGATCGCGTAGTGTTCGCAGGAGCCGGAAGCAATCGCGGACCTTCTCGCGATCGGATGAGAAGACGGCAAGCGTCATTAGCCCGCGTACCTTCAGTGTTTCGAAGCTGGCCAGACGCTTGAGGAAGCCCTCGAGTTCTTCCGGTGGCATACCGTACTTGGAATCTTCGCCCGAGGTGTTGACCTGCACGTACACGTCAAGGCTGCGCCCAGCCGCATCCAATCTGCGATCAAGCTTTTCAGCAAGGTGAAGGGAATCAAGGGCATGGAACTCAGAGGCGAAGGACGCCACGTCGCGTGCCTTATTGGTCTGAAGGTGACCGATGATGGCCCACGCAACGTCCTCATCGATCAGTTCGGCGTGTTTGCGCGAAGCTTCCTGAACCTTGTTCTCCCCGAGAATGTGGCAGCCCGCCTCAATCGCCAATCGCAGGCGATCAGCTGGAATCGTCTTGCTGACCGGCAGGAGCCGAACGTTCGCCGGATCCCTGCCCACCCGCTTGGCAGCCTCGTCAATCCGCGCCTGCACATCGCCAAGGTGACGGCGGAAATCTTCGACTGAATTCGCTTGGGTATACGTCACTGGGTGCTCCGATCATTTGCCTTCATCATCAACTAATATTAGCGGCGTTGGATGTACACGAGACGGAAGAAGAATCGCACAGTGGCTACAAACGGCGAAATCGCGATTGGCACCGATACTGACATCGCAACTGATCGCAAAAAGTGGGAGTTGGATCAACGCCCCGTTGACGTCTTGGCCATTGGATCGCAAGTAGTATACGGAACCGTTGGGCTTAGTTCCTCCCGCCCCGTGTTGGAGAGCAACGGCCTGAAAGTGGCTGCATTGCCCACGGCACTGTTGGGGACTCTTCCGCATTATCCAACGCTCCACGCGGCAAGCATGGAGCCGGCGTGGATCACTGGCGTGCTAGAAGATCTGGAGGCGCTGGGCGTTGCGGACGAAGCCCAGACGATCTACACGGGCTACTTTGCCTCCCCTCAACAAGTGGCGGCGGTGGCCGATTGGCTTGAAACACTTCTCGAACGGCTCCCAGATCTGCGCGTGATCGTGGATCCCACACTTGGAGATTATGACGTGGGGTTCTATACCGATCCCGGCGTTGCGACCTCCCTTCGTGCGCGCCTTCTTCCGCTGGCAACTGGCATCGTCCCGAACGTGTTTGAGTTAGGCCAACTGGGTGGCAACGATACAGGCAGCGCCTCACCAGAAGAAACTGGTGCTCCAGCCATAACACTTGAGAGCGCCATAACACCTGAAAGCGTTTTCTCGCTGATGGGCGAACGCGCCCAGTGGGCGGCAATCACGAGCGTCTCGGCCCGCGGCGCCCACTCCGCAGAGAGCGCGGGGCGTCCGGCGATCGGTTTCGAGAACATCGATTTCGAGAACCTCGTGGTGACGCGTTCTGGTCTCACGCACATCCCCTACGAGCGCATCGAGACGAGCGTCAAGGGAACGGGAGACGCGATGGCCGCGAGTATCGTCTGCGGCTTACACGAGGGCTTGGACATTGTGAGCGCGGTGCGGCGCGCCGGCGCTGACGTGCGCAAGCTGATCAGCGCTACCCCAGCTTCGTGAGCTCCACGCTCACGGAAAGCTCCGAAAGCGCTCGCCCGGCATACACTCCGCGCAACGGTGCTATATCGGAGTAGTCACGCCCGTGGCCAACGTACACGTGGCGCTCCCCGATTTCCATGAGATTGGTGGGATCGTATCCACGCCAACCACCGGCATACCATTCCACCCACGCATGCGATTCGCCCACCACTGGCTCTCCCACGCTCGCGGCCGGATCTGGGTGTAGGTATCCGGACACGTAGCGTGCGGGAATGCCAGCTTCGCGCAGAACCCCCAAGGTGACGTGGGCGATGTCCTGACACACACCTGAACGCACGGCCCATGCCTCGCTGGCCGTGGAATTTACGCCGGTCACCCCGCTGCGGTACTCCATCGCGTCCCCAACCTCATGGCAGATAGCCCGAGCCGTCGCGTCCACATCAGCTCCCGCATCCTTGGCGGTGAGCGCCACCATGGTCATGTCTTCATTCGGTTCGGTGGCGTTGGTCTGCGTCAGAGCGTCAGTCAGCTGCACGGACACGGGTAGTTCGCCAGCGAGGCTCTCCCACGAGAACCCCACCGGCTCCAGCGCGATGGGCCGCACGTCCGTCACGCTCGTCGCCATCACCTGCAGCTGCTGGTGGGGCGTGAGAATTTCGAAGGCGGAAACGTACGTACCCCAAAAGTCGCGGTACGTGTTCTGATGGGCGGCAGGCGTGACATCCACGTGCGACTGGAGAACAAACTGGCCGTCTCGGGTGCGCGGGAGCATACGGGCCTCGTTGTAGGAAGCGGTGGCCTGTTCGGCGTACGTCAGTTCCGTCAGATGCACAACTTTGATGCGGTTCATATCTTCTCCCCAATCCACACGGGCATCGCTATAGACGGGAAGTAGCGTTCCCGAATCACATCGCTGGCCACAGATACAGCCCCCTGCACACCCTCCATGCTCTCTGACAGATTGTTGACGGTTGACGCGATGGGTTGGTACTCAAGCTGCGCTCGAATCCGCCCCAAGGCTTGGTGAGCCGGGCTTGGAACGCCTAAACCGCCCACTGGATCGATCCGTTGCAGGCACTGCTCCGCCCGCAGGAAACTGGCCAGAATGGAACGGGGAAACAATCTATCCACCAAGAGGAATTCGACGGCGCTCTTGGTAGTGGAACCGCGCTGACTACGCAGATGAGCCTCGTAGGCGCCGCACGAACGCAGCAGAGTTGTCCAGCTGGGGCCTCCGGCCTCCGTTAAGGAGCGAGTGGCCAGCAGGCGGGCCGTCATGTCCGCACGCTCAAGCGATCTTCCCAAGGAGAAGAACTGCCACGCTTCGTCGCGGCTCATCGTTGATTCGATAACTCCAAACGCCAGTGCGGACCGATCTCTGACCCAACTGAAGAACACGTGCGTTTTGTCCATAGGAACCACAACCGGCATGTGAGCGTTCGTTTCATTCAACGTCTCCCACAGATCCGTGGAGATGGTTTCGCGGGCTCGCCGGGCGTTCTCGCGAGCCGCTGAAATCGAATGAGCGATCGATGCCGGATTGTCGTCATTCAGCCCAAGCAGGCGCACCACATCCGCCCTCGATACCTCGCCTTCTGGTCCGCTCGGCGCCTCAGTTCCCATGACGCCCAGCAGCGCCCGGCACGCCGTGTCCTCATCCACCCACGGATCCTCGAGCAAAAGCTGCAAGTGAACGTCAAGTATTCGGGCCGTTCCACCGCTTCGTTCCGCGTAACGCCCGATCCAAAACAACGCTTCGGCAATTCGGCTCAACATAACGCCCCCTCAGTCCTGTTGTTGCTGTTGCTGTTGCTGGAAGTGGCGGGCTTTGATATCGGCATCGGCCGGCGAGGTGTGAAGGGGCGTGGGCCGCGGCTCGCTGTTCGGAGTGCCGGCCTGACTGCCACCCTGCGCCGCTCGACGTTTGCGGGCAGTACCGCCGAGCACCCACGTGTCCTTCGATCCGCCGCCCTGACTGGAGTTCACCACCAACTGGCCCTCGGGCAGCGCCACACGCGTCAGACCGCCCGGCAGCACCCATACGTCCTCCCCGTTGTTGACGGCAAAGGGCCTCAGATCGGCATGCCGCGGCCGAAAACCATCCTCCACCAGCGTAGGAATGGTGGACAGCTGAACCACTGGCTGTGCGATCCACCCACGCGGATCGTCCAGCAAAGCCTCCCGCAGCCCGTCAAGCTCCGCCCTACTCGCATCCGGGCCAACCACGATCCCTTTGCCGCCTGACCCATCCACGGGCTTGATCACCAGCTCATCGAGGCGATCGAGCACCTCAGCCAGCGCCTCGGGTTCTTCCAGCCGCCACGTGTCAACGTTGGGCAGAATGGGTTCTTCGCCAAGGTAATACCGGATAAGGGCCGGGACGTACGTGTACACCAGCTTGTCATCGGCAACCCCGTTGCCCACCCCGTTGGCGATTGTCACGTTGCCCAGCCTCGCTGCCAGCATGAGGCCGGGCGCCCCCAACACCGAGTCTGGCCGAAAGTGAAGCGGATCGAGGAATTCGTCGTCGACCCTCCTGTAAATAACGTCCACGCGCGTAGAACCCTCGGTGGTATGCATCCACACGCGCCCGCCGGAACAAAAGAGGTCCCTCCCCTCCACGAGCTCCACACCCATCATGCGGGCCAACAACGTGTGCTCGAAGTAAGCGGAATTGAAAACCCCCGGGGTCAACACCACCACGTTCGGCTCGGCCACATCCTTCGGCGCGGATGCGCGCAGCGCCTGAAGGAGGTGCGCTGGGTAATCTCCAACGGGCCGCACGGGCATACTCTCGAAAAGCTCGGGCAGCGTTTGCGCCATGACTTGGCGGTTGGACAGCACGTAGCTGACCCCGCTAGGCACCCGAACATTATCCTCCAGCACCCGGAACGCGCCCTGCTCATCGCGAATCACATCGATCCCCGCCACGTGGATACGCACGCCATTCGCGCCAACAATTCCCGCTGTTTGGCGATGAAAATGCTTGGAGGAGCTGATGATGGACGCCGGGATCACGCCGTCCTTGATCGCCTGCATCGGTCCATAGGCGTCCGCCAAGAACGCCTCGAGCGCCTTGACACGCTGAGCAACGCCCTTTTCCAGATATGCCCAATCATCGGCAGGAATGACGCGCGGAACCACGTCCAGCGGGAAGGGCCGCTCCTCCCCAGCAAAATCGAAGGTGACGCCCTGAGCCAAGTATGACTTCGCGAGCGCATTGGTTCGCCCACGCAGCTCCGCATCGTCCAGCCGCGCCAGCACCGGGTACATATCCTTGTACGGTTCACGCACCGCATCCCCGCCAGGAACCGCATCGGAAGGAAACAGCTCATCCCACGGCTCGCTCAATCTGCGTGTGGGGCCACCCCGGTTCATGTATCCGCTGAACAACGATTCCATGGTCAGAGTGTTCCAGCCGTTGATTGCGGGGCAGTTACGGCCGCGTATCCGTTAGGTAGCTAGGCGAAGCCCCACCATGTGGTATCTATGTCAATGAGCCAGTTGTTGCGCAGCGTCAGTGCACGTTCGAGCGCCGCAACAATTCCCGCCACGAGTAGCGTGGAGTTGAACCAATCGGGCAGGTTAATGGGCGAATCGAAGGTGCCCACGCGTTCGGCGATGGGTTCCCAGCTGGTCACTGCCTCCGCGAGTTGGGGAATCCCCACCACGAGGCACGCCAGTAAAATAAGGATCGCGAGCACACTGATCGTTCTGCTGAGAGCCGGGTATCTCCTGCCAAATCGTGCCCGGAGCCCCTCCATCGCGGCCCGGTCTGGGCGCAGCACCTGTTCGGGGCCGTCGGGCGGCACGTAGTGCATCCGCTTGAGCCCGTACACCGAGGTTTCCACTTCGATGGTTCCGCCGGCCGCTGGGAACACGGCAGGAAAATCGGAGCGATAGAGTTGCCTGCCGTCCCGGTAGAGCGCCGCCTGCGGGGTTTTTGGTTTTGACGACGACGAAGCTCCGCCCCACCAATCGTCAGAATCTTCATCCGCACCTGAAGCGTCATCGGCGAAGAAGTGGACATCTGCGGCGTAATGGCCATCTGGCAGGTCAATGTAGAACAGCGTGCGCGTCAATAGCTGCCAGAACCGGAAGGGTGGCAGCGCGCTTCCGTCACCGGGCCGGACCTTCTTCAGGCGGCGATTCCTTCTCCATTTGCCCACCACTATGGGGCCCCGACTTCCGCCACGTCCAGATCGACTCGGAGAATCTTGTCATCACCATCGCCGGGCTGGCCACGCCCATCCGTGTTATTGGTCAGAATCCACAGGGATTCATCCGGCGCAACAATCGCGTCCCGTAGCCTCCCGTGTTCTGCCACGAAGTATTCGGTAGATTCTGACAGATCATCGAGAGGGATCTGGCGTAACCGTTCCCCGCGCAAATTGGCAATCACGATCGAATCCGCTGTCACGGCGATGCCGCTCGGGCTAGCTTCCGATGTGCTCCATTGCTGGACGGGATCGATGTAATTGCCATAGTCAGCGCCGCCGATCCCCTCAAAGGCTGGCCAGCCGTAGTTCCCGCCCGGTTCGATCACGTTGAGTTCATCCCACGTGTTCTGGCCAAACTCGGTGGAGTACATGGTTCCCTCAGCATCCCAGCCGATTCCCTGCGGGTTTCGGTGGCCGTAGCTGTACACGAGCGAATCGCTGAATGGATTGTCCTCGGGCGGCTCGCCCTCAGGGGTCATGCGAAGAATCTTGCCGCCGTATGAGTCGAGTTCTTGGGCGCTGGGCCCCTCCCCAGCATCGCCCACGGTCGCATACAGCATGTCATCTGGACCAAAGGCGATTCGTCCCCCGTTGTGGTTTCCGGATGACGGCAGCCCGTCGAGGACAGTCTCTTGGTTCGAGATCTGCAGGGCGCCCGCTTGACCGTCAATATCGAAGCGGTCAATGCGATTGCCGTCCGGTCCCGTGAAGTACACGAAGAGCTGGGAATCGTGCGTTGCCAGCCCGAGGAGGCCTCCTTCGCCTCCATGCTGAACGCCATCGATAACGCCTACTTCTCGAAGCTCACCCGTATCGCTGCCGCTGTTGGAATCGCTGAACTCAAGAATAGTGCCGGTGTCCCGCTCGCTGATCAGGGCGGATTCCTCGTAGAACGCCACAGACCATGGGGCATTGAGATCAGTTGCGAGTTCTGTGACTGCTCCGCTGGTCGTTTCTGGTCCGGAACGTGTTTCGCTGGTTTCACTGGTGCATGCGCTCAACGCTGCGGCGAGCAGTAGAGCGCTCAAGGACGCGGTTGTGCGCGGACGATGCGGCATTGCCATGGCTGGCCTCCTCGGGTCGGCCTTCGTCGTGGCGGTCTTGGCTACTTGTCCTCCTCTGAGTCCTTCTCCTCTGAACCCTTATCCTCTGAGCCCTTCTCGCGGTGGCGAGTGCCCTCGCTCCCGTCCACCTCATCGGCGTACTCGGTAGAGCTCGCCGTTAAGGGAGATTCATCCTGCCATGTTTCCTCCAGATTGGCACGTAGAGCTTGTTCCTTCTCTACATCCGCATAGATGGGGGTCGGTTCTTGCTTATCGTTCTTCGGCGTGGCATCCATGTTTAGAGCATATGAAGAAGGTCCTACCAAGGCAATGGTTGAGGGAAATGTGGCCAGCTGGCTCACGCTCAGGGCGAATGCGCCAACGCACAAATTACCATCACGTGAGTCCCGCCCGCTACGTACTATGAGACGGTAACCACATACTCGTGCACTTCAGATTGGTCACTATGCCTCGCATGATTCCCCGCACTTCACGAAGCGGTGCTAATACGTCCGAACGGCGCATATACAACGCCTTAGAAGGAATCGTGGACCGGCCGGATTGGATCGTCTTTCATTCCCTCCCTGTTCGCCAGCACATAAACAAAATGATGGGGGAAGCCGATTTCGTTGTTGTGGTGCCCGGCAAAGGTGTAGTGATCATCGAAGCCAAGGCGCCAGCTCACGTGGAGTATGCAGAAGGAATCTGGACCCTCGACCACACACCGCAGCCCCATAAGAATCCATTCGACCAACTCAACGGCGCCTCAGGCAGCATCCGCGCTTATCTCAAACGTGAGGGCGTGATTGACGGCAGCGAGCCCTTCGCGCGAATACTGTGGTTTACTTCGTTGGGCCGGCACCACTTCACTGGGCGCGCGCCCTCTGATCTGTCCTTCTTCGAGTGGGAGTTGGCTTGGGCAGACGATGTAAAGAAACCTACGCGAATCATCGAGAAAACGCTCAACGAGCATATCGCGTGGTATACGGATCGCGGAAACCTTCGGCTTGACCCCGCCGGGCTCACCGCGGCAAAGGCGGATGCTATAGCCGGTGCCCTCCTGCGAGACTTCAGCATTGAGGCAGACCTCCAAGATGCACTGCGCGAATCCAAGGTCCTGGAAGCTGAAGCTCTCGCCGAGCAACGATTTGCACTGGACTTGGTGGAAACCAATCACGCAGTGTATTTCGATGGCCCGGCAGGCACAGGCAAGAGCTACCTGTTAGCTCAAGCCGCGGTGCGCTCGGTCAGGCGCAATGAGCGTACCCTCTTGACCTGCTGGAACGTGCAGATGGCACAACAGTTGCGCGAACAGGCTGTTGTCAACGGCCCGCTGGCCGTGGATGATCTTGGCAGCATCATGCTGCGTATCGCTGGTCTCGAGTCCCATCCAGCCGGTGCAGATAGCCTGTGGTACTACGAAGAACTCCCCGCGTTGGCGCTTACCAAACTCACGCAGGAAAAGGAACAGATCGCAAACCCAGTACAGCCCACTTCAACACCGCGCCACACCCGCCCCACACCGTGCCCTCCCCACGCATCCCACGGCCGCATGCGACAGCTGGGCGGGTATAGGTATGTCATCGTTGATGAATTTCAGGACATTGCAGCAAGTCCACTCCTTGTGAACGTCATCCTCGCACTCGCCGGGCCGAACTCGAAAATCATGTTGGCCGGCGATGCCCGCCAACAGATCATGAGACGCGCAAGTGAACGCGTTGATCCCTACAACGTGGCAAAGGAACAGATCCCGAATCTGGTACACGCACGGATCCGCCTCAATTGCCGTCAGGCTCCTTTACTCACCGATCAGGCGGAAGCAATCCTCGGCCGCAGTTTTGGATTTGTCACGTCACGATTGCCCTACAGCGTTCCAGGCAGTGCCGATCGGCTAGTAGTTCCGGCCGCCTCGGAGGTTCACGCGCTGGCCGAGGCGGTCAAGACTCTCACGCGGCTCTATGGCAACAGTGGCATCGTCATCCTGAGCCCGCGTGGCGCCCACTCCCTCGCGTCTCGTGTAGTTGGCGGCGAGTTCGATCACGGCAATGATTGGCTGCGAGGTAACCTCACTGGTGAGGGCGCTATCAAGTTCGGCTCAATTTCCGCACTCAAGGGCATCGAATCCGATGCTGTCGTGATAACCGATGTTGGGCCTGCGGGCCAACGCTGGGCCGAAGAACAGAACCTTGATTGGGACGATCTCTTGTACGTGGCGCTCTCACGGGCCAAACGCAGGGCGGTGATCATTGAGGCCGAAGAGTAGCCTCATGAGCCAAACACGGTAGGGTAACCGAATGGCAACACGATCACGCTGGCACGAATACCGAGTATCCGCGAGCGGCGAGCTCGCGTTGAACTTCACGAACACCATGATCCCGTTGGCCTTTGGTTTGGGGGCTGGACTCCTCTTGACCTTTGCCATTGGCCTACCGGCAGAGCAAGGCTTCATGGCCGCGTTTCTCACGGATTTGGGAATGGAGGCCGAAACTATTTGGGACACGGTGACGGCGCTCGATCGCCTCTCACGAATCGGCTTGGCTGTCCTCATGTGCGTGGGACTCCTCGTCGCCCTTGGCGGATCCATCGCCTCCTATATAGCTGACAGCGCCACCAGCAAGTCACTGGCATCCGCCGCACAATCTGACGCGCCACGCCATCTGGTCCCGGCGCCGCATCAAGTAGAGCGCGTCACGCGCGAGGATTCCGGCCTGGAAATCTTCCTCCTGATGGTGAGCCTCATCAGCGGCATCATTATGGTCCCGCTTTTCTTCTTCTCATTGTCCGAAGATTTCGGTGAAGGAGCCATCGTCTCGCTCGCCGGCATCGCCGTGATCGCGGGCATGCTCTATGCGTACCGCCACATCAAGAACGTGGGCAAACCTGCGCAACACTCCCGCCGCATGGACATCGCGGAGCATTGGACCACTGAAGATGAGGCTGCCGCGTGGGACGCCGCGCAACAGATCGGGGAAGAGTACTACAAAGACAGAGGAAAGAAGGACCGCCACCACTTCATCAGACTCGGCTCTCTCTTGGACATGGTGGGCGCGGCCTGCTTGGCTCTCGCACCCATCATCTTCTACGCCATGACGTTTGTCCTTTATCCGGACGCGCGGGAAACCTCCCCAGGACAATGGGATTTGGGCCGCCGAGCCACACTGGATGAATCGACGGAAGAGATGGCTTACATCGGAATGTGGGCGCTCGTCATATTCTTGTTGCTCGCCATCATTCTTCCCAGCGTAGGACTCCTCCTGCAAGGACTCGGAGAGAAGGCTGAACGGGCAGGCCTCATGCGCGCCTTAGACGATACGTTCCCCAGCAAGCCTGCACACGGCATCCTCGTTCACCATTCCGACCAGCATGCTTCCCCACTTGGACGGTTCGTCGCGGGCGCTGCCGGAATCGCCATCGCTTTTGGCCCGGCCGCCCTGATCCTCAGCACAATGGGTGATGGTGGGTTTTATTCCGGTATGGGTGACGCGTTCACGCCATTCCGGCCACTTGCCCTTGCGATCACGGTCTGTGCCGTCATCTTGCTCATCGCAGGATTCCTGATCAACGCCCAGAGCAACACGCGCAGCATCGAACTTCGCAACCGCCTGATGGAGCGCTGGCCCACGCTACCGCGGCCAAAGACCACAGGTAGCGACGATGATCGAGATTTCATTCCCGCAACCGTTGGACCAGCGCTCACACCTTAGCGTTCGAGCCCCAAGTCCTACAGCTCAGCCTGCGGGGATTCGGGCCGCGAGCTCGGGTAGCGCTCGGATAGCTCGTAGAGCTCCCGGAAGGTCTCTTTGAGCTGCGGGTAGAGCTTGCGCTGAACACCTGCGACGTCACGGTACTGCTCATGGAGCTTCATATCTGGCTCCACGGTGATGCCGAACTGCGCCATTTCGCGTGCAGACTGCTCCACACCGCCCGAACCGTGAGCCCCGATTCCGGCCATGGCCACAACGGCAGCACCGAGGGCGGAAATCTCGTCCTCCAAGCACAGAGTGATCGGTACGCCCGCGGTATCGGCCATGATCTGACGCCATAGCTCCGAACGCGTTCCGCCGCCCATCGCCCTCAGCGTGGTGATCTTGGTTCCGGTACCGGCTTCGATCGATTCGAGGTTCAGCTTCATTTCAAAGCCGATGGATTCGAGGATGGACCTGTACATATGGGCTCTTGAATGAGTTCCACGCCAGCCGACGACGGCGCCGCGCGCGATCGCATCCCAATACGGCGACTGTACGGCGTTCCAGTACGGCAGCGTAATGAGGCCCTCAGCACCCGGTGGAATCTCAGAGGCGGCGCGATCCAGTTCAGGATCCGGTTCACCCAGAAGCTTGGGATCGCCCAGAGTCTCGCGGAACCACCCTGCGAGGTAGGAGCCGGAGGATTGAACAACCTCAAACACGTAGTCCCCTGGCACACCACCTACCAGTGTCCGGAACACCGGGTCGTATACGTAATCATGTGCAGCGACACCCGCGTTCACCGCGGTGCCTAGATTGAGGTAGGCAACATCCGGGGTCACTGCGGCAGCACCAACTCCTGCCGCCTGCCCATCGCCAAGTCCAGAGATGATGGGCGTGGAAGCGGATATCCCCCACTCGCTGGCAAGCTCTGGCTTGAGCGTTCCCATCACGTCGCCCGGCGGGACCAGATCGGGCATCTGATCACGGCGCACACCAGCAATGTCGAGCAGCTCATCTGCGTAATCAAACTTCTGAATATCAAGAATGCCAAGCGAATCCGCTGACGCGGTAGAAGCCGCCCACCGCCCGGTCAGATTGAAGCTGATGTAGGCAAGAACGTCCGATACCTTATCCGCTCCCTCGAGAACGCCGGGTTCGTTTTCTTTGACCCACGCCATCTTGTACAGGCCGGGGGTAACTCCCGCCGGCTTACCAGACAGCTCGTGGATATGAGCAGATCCGTATCGTTCGATCTGGCTAGCAGCGCGGGAATCGAGCCACAAAATGCCGCGGCGCAGCGGGGTTCCATCGGCTGTAAACGGCGCGAATGTCTCGCGCTGATGGGTCAGCCCAATGGCCTTGACCCGCTCCTTGTCGCGCGCAGAGAGCTTGGATAACACTTCGGCGATCGTGTCCCTAGAGGTTTCCCACCAGCGGCTGGCCGTGTGCTCGTATTCATCCATAGCAGGGGTATGAAGCTGGATGTTGCGCTTGGCCGTGTGCCATACGTTGCCGGCAGCATCAACAACGATCGCCTTTGTTGACGTTGTGGACGAATCGAGCGATACGACAAGCGGACCATCTTGAAGAAATCCGGTGCTGGACATTCTGACCTCCTTGACTGGGATCGCCACCTCTTTGCTAGCGATCTACGGAATGAGTTTACTCGGATCGTGTGCGCTGAGCCACAACCAAGTTGCCGTGGGCGTTGGTACCGTGGCATGCATGACGAAACGTGATGTAGCCCGGCGCGTCCCTTCCCTCTTTGCCACACTGGCCATCCTTGGCCTCAGCGGCGCAGCGGTTGGGTGTTCACCGGCTGTGAGAGAGGCTCCGCCGTCGTCGTCAAATCCCACAAATACCCTCTCCCCCGACGAACAGGAAGCGCGCGAACGCTGGGATTCCATGGATCTGGAGGAACAGGCCGCCAGCCTGCTCATGCTCTACTATCCCGGAACTGATGGCGCGGCAACCGCTGAATTCGTGGACGAGTTTCAGCCCGGTGGAATCATCATCATGGGCGATAATGTTCCGGAAGATGAAACGGACATCGCTGCGAACATCCAGCAGTGGAATGAGGCCGCCGAATATCCGCTGCTGATCGGCATTGATGAAGAGGGCGGGACCGTCACGCGTTTGCCGTCCGATACGTTCCCCGCCGCTCCGCAGCTGCGGGATGGCCCCGCGGCTGATACCACGGAGGCTTTTCAGGATCGTGCCGGGCTCTTGGAGAGTTTAGGCATCAACGTGAACTTCGGGATTGTTGGCGATACAACGGATAACCCGGATTCGTTCATCTGGCCGCGGGTTCTTGGCTCCACGCAGGAGCTCGCCGCCCAGAACGTGGCCGCTGCCGTTCAGGGCGAGCAGGGCCGGGCAGCTTCCACCATCAAGCACTTCCCCGGTCACGGGCTCACCGCCGAGGATTCACACACGAGCATTCCCACCTCGGATGTGACAAAGGAAGAGTGGGCCGAACTGGCGAAACCGCCGTTCCAAGCTGGTGTTGATGCCGGCGCGGAGTTCGTCATGATGGGGCACTTGGCGTTCCCTGAGATTGCGGACGGGCCGGCCTCACTTTCGCCCGAGTGGTATCAGATTCTTCGCGACGAACTCGGATTCGGCGGCGTGATCATCACCGATTCAATGACCATGCTGCTCGATTCGGGGATCCCCGAATACTCAGATCCCGTACAAAATGCCGTGGACGCAATCGGGGCGGGTGCCACCATGGTGCTGATGGTGGCCGCTCCCGGCGGCGTTGAAGAGAATGCCGAGGCCATGATCACTGGGATCGCTCAGGCCGTTCGCGACGGGGAAATTGACCAAGATGCGTTTAATGAGGCTGGGATCCTACTTATGGAACAGCGAATCGCGCTTGAAGATGGCGTTGAAGGCGGAGATGAATAGACCGCCCCGCTACTCACCGCGGCGCGCGAACTCGCTGCGAATCTCTTTGAGGCTCGCACCGTTTGCCACGAGCAGCGCGAGGAGAATTCTCGCCTTGCGTGGCGATAGGTAGCCGGCGCCCACGAAGCCGCGGCTCAGCAGGTCAATCTCCGAACCCGGATAATCGTACGCCGCTACGGTGGTGGTCCCGCCTCCTTGGCGGGTGGCGAACACGATCGGGACGCCGCCGTTCATCATCAGTTCAGCCTCGTCAGCCATGGACACCGAGATATGGCCTACACCTGCGCCAGCGAACACCAATCCGTCAATGCTGTGGCTATCGACCGCTCGGACGACGCGGCCATCCTCTCCCAGTCCCATTTCGAGAATCGGGATGTTCGCGTCGATAGCTTCGGGGGCTTGTAACGCCGGTAGGCGAAGAGCAGGGCGCATCATGACTCGAGCACGGTGCTCCACGATTCGCGCGATTGGTCCCCAATCCGGTGACCTGAAGGCGCCAGTGCTGTTCGCGTGGGATTTCGTCACCGTCCGCGCTAGGTGCACCTGATCATCGAGCGCCACGAGCACGCCCATCCCACGCAGTTCCTCGGAGCTCGCGGCGATCACCGCCGCCAGAAGATTCGCTGGGCCGTCAGCCCCCGGGGCATCCGAGGAGCGCATCGCGCCCGTGATCACCAGCGGCTCAGGTGCGTCCCACAATAGATCCAAGAAGAAGGCAGTCTCGTCCAGCGTGTCGGTTCCATGGGTGAGGACCACGCCGCGCGCTCCGGATGCGACCGCTCCCTTGGCATAGTTGAGGGCCTTCAGCAGGTGCGCAAAGGTCAATGCCGGAGAAGGCACGCGGAACACCGATTCGGCCGTAATGTACGCGAACTCTTCGATCTGTGGAACGCTCGCGATAAGTTCCTCTGCACCGAGTGCCGGGCTAACACCCGCACCGGGCTCCGCCGGCGCCATGGCGATCGTGCCACCTAACGATCCAACGGCAATCAGTGGTTTCACAGAGATCCTTTCGGGGGCGTTTCTGGGAGGGTCGTTTCGGTGTTGAGCTAGCTTCGTTAGAGCTCCTGTTTCGTTCAAGAGCCCACAGATTTTGATCCACGTAACGCAGCCCATCTTAGGGCATCGAGGTTTCGGGCTCGTGACCATCCACCTTCCGTCCTTTAGCCTCCTCCACCCGTCCTTTAGCCTCCTCCACCCGTCCTTTGTCCAAACTACGGAGAATTGTGCACTTTATCAGGCCATCGATAGGCTCGAACCATGACGTCACATCAGGAGCTCCCCTATCCAGCAGACGAAATCCTTCGCATCGCACGCGAGCTTACGTCCATTTCTGAATCAGGGCTCTGGTATTGCAAGGATAAGTTTGACATCGGGCGGTTCCACGACGTGGGTCAGTTGGCCCGCGACCTGACGCAGCTGTTGGAAGACGGGGAACTCCCTCCCTACGATCGCGAAGTAGCTTCGGTCGCCGGGTATACGACACCCAAGGTAGACGTGCGCGGTGCCGTTTTCAACGCTGATGGCAGAGTCCTTTTGGTGCGCGAAATCGCGGACAAAGGCCGATGGACCCTGCCCGGCGGATGGTGTGACGTCAATGAGAAACCAACGAGTGCCGTGGAACGCGAGATCCGTGAGGAAGCCGGACTGGACACAAAGGTGACACAATTGGCGGCCGTTATCGACCGTGATAGCTGGCCGCACACCCCGCCGCTCGATCATCAGGTCTACAAGCTCTTCTTCATCTGCGAGCAGCAAGCCGCAGAAGATCTCAACTACACCAGCATTGAAACGAGCGCGCTTGGTTGGTTCGACGTCAACAACCCACCTGAGCTCTCCGCCAGTCGTACACTTCCCGAGCAGCTCATCATGATGAAGGAGCACTGGCTCAATCCCGGCCCCACTTACGTAGATTAATCAAGGCCGTTCGCTTCGCACCTCGGGAGTTGCCTATGCGGCTTCGAGGATGGTGGTGTGGTGGGTGATGCCTACGAGTTCGCCGTCTGGTTCGGTGAAGGTGAACCCTCCGGCATGGTGGGTGATGATGACCTGTTTGGAGTGAACGTACCGGTGGTGGTGGAAACACAACAAGACCGCGTTATCCATCGTGGTTAGTCCGCCTTTCTCCCATTGCTGGGCATGATGAATCTGACTGACTTCTATCCCTCTGGAGCATCCCGGGTATCGGCACGCCCGGTCACGAGCCGCCACAGCCCTAGCTTGTCGGGAACTAAACAATCGTTGGGACCGCGACGTATCGATCGGCTCACCATGGGCGGTCAACACAACTCTCGCAATATCCGAATCGCAGAGCAGCTCGGCGAGCTGGGTTGGGGCCAGCGGTGTCCCATCCGATAGCCGCGCCGGACTGTAACCCTCCAGCATGTCCACATCGATACCTGCCCGAATCTCGGCGAGCACGGCACCGAGGTCGCGTTCCACGTTCTCCCGCCCGTCCAGACACGCGCCCTGCCTGCCGAGTCCCCGCCCCGTGGTGGGACAGCCCGGTCCGGATGGAGAAACGTGGCCGGGTTCAACGCCCGCGCCAGTGCCGGGAGCGTGCTCGACACCGAAGTCGCGACCAGAGCCGGATTCAGACCCATGGAGACGGAGTTCTCCCGGTGAGGCTTGTGGGCGTGCCCAATCGGGTGGTTGCCCCACGTCGAAGGTTTCACCCACCCGATCCCGGACCTTCTTCCGGCCAGTCTTCGTCGTTTCCGGTGACGTGTTGTCGTGTGGGCAGGATTCTCCCACGCCATCGGGTGAACCCGCAACGTGCTGGCGGAGTCCTCCGTGAGAAACTGCGCCGCCGTTTGCGCGGAGTTCTCCTGCCTCAGGGCCGAGTTCTCCTGTTTCCGGACAGCGTTCTCCTAGAGAAGTAGATCCGTGATGACTAGTGCCGGTGCCCGCTATCGGATTGTCACTATTGCTGAAGAGATCTGGGCCCTGCTGGCCATCGATCGAGCTGAACAGGTCCTCACCGGTAGCCTGTCCTGAATCTGTGTGGTGGAAACTGGCGTTGCCAGCGGCAGTGGTATTGAGGTTCCCGCCCTGAGCTACACGATGAATATCGGAGGAGACGGAATTCTGACCGGAATCGCGGG
>NZ_JBQCZW010000018.1:0-41405 GCF_052089425.1 Ancrocorticia sp.
CCAACATGGAGTAGGTATACCGTGTCCAACCCGCACATAAGTACTCCAAGAGTGGATGGCTACGGAGAAAGTACCGACGAGGAGGACGGGTACTTTTTAATAACGACGACGACGGGTCGCGCCAGCGGATCTGGCAACCTACCTCCCTGCCTCCGCCGGCTCCAGCGTTGGCCGAGTGACGGCCGCATTGGTGTCCGTGAGCGTGAGATCTTCTTCTGGTTCTCCCGGTTCGGCGGGCGCTGTCAGGCCCGTTGCCGATTCAAGCTTTCTGGAGAGTAGGCGTGCCAGATACCCGAGCGTCGCGTTGATGACAATGAAGATGACTGCCGCAACGAAGAGTGCTGGTAGGTAGTTCTGATAGGCCGATCCGAAGTTCTTTGCCAGATTGAGGAGCTCGAAGTAGGTGATGGTGTAGCCCAGCGCCGTATCCTTCAGGATCACCACTAGTTGGGCAACCATTGACGGCATCATGGCGATGAGGCCTTGGGGCAGCAGGATCGAGACGAGCGTTCTCCCGCCCGTCATCCCAAGCGCAAGGCCCGCCTCACGCTGACCCGACGGAAGGTTCTTCACGCCGGAGACAACCAACTCCGCGATCACCGCACCGTTGTACAGCGTCAGGCCACACACCACTCCCCAGAATGGAGCGTCAGAAGGATTGACCAGCACGCTCGCGAACATGAAGTAGAAGAACAGCATAAGGATCAGCACGGGGACTGCCCGGAAGAACTCCACAAGAACGCCGCCAACCAGCCGGACAAGCCTGTTTCGGGCGAGCCTCGCAACACCTAGCAGGAGGCCAAGCACATTCGAGAAGACGATGGCTAAAGCGGCCGCTTTCAGGGTGCCGAGGATCCCAGGGATGTAGTAGATCTCCCACGTGGACGTTTCAAGGAAGGGAGTCCACTTTGCCGCATCAAACTGGCCCTTCTCCGCCAGTACTGAGATACCCCACGCAAGGATGCCAACCATGATCACCACGCCGATGACGGTGGCGATATTCGTCCGGCGCCGAGCGATCGGGCCGGGTTCATCAAAGAAGTCTGAGATTGTTCGGTTCATCGTTCAACCGCCATCCTTCGGGAGAAGTAGCTCGTGGCCATACCCATGGGGAGGATGAGGATGACGAAGAAGAGGGCCACCGTGAGGAAGATGGGCGCGATGAGGTCAGGCCGGTTCTCCAGCATCTCGTTCATCACGGTGGACATCTGAACAACACCGGCAGCCGTGGCCACCGTAGTGTTCTTCGCCATTGCGATCAGGGCGTTGCCGATCGGGGCGATCGAACCTCGAAGCGCTTGCGGCAGGATGATCGATCCGAGAGTCTGCGTGAAGGTGAGCCCCACAGCCCTCGCTGCCTCAGCTTGACCTGGCGGCACCGTGTTGAATCCGGAACGTATTCCCTCTGCCACGAAGCAGCACGTGTAGAGGGACAGCGCGAGCACCGCCAGCCAGAAGGAGTTACTTGCCAGATTGCCAGAGAACTCCAAACCCAGCGATGACCACAAAACGAGGGAGCAGAACACCATGATGAGAGTCAGCGGCGTATTCCGAACGGTGTTGATATAGGCCGCCCCAAACCTCCTGAGGAACGGGACGGGACACACGCACATGATTGCTAGCGCTGTGCCAATGGCCAAAGAGAAGAGACCGGAAAAGAACGCCAGCTTTATCGTGACCCAGAATGCAGGAAAGATATCGTACTCGCTGAAAAGCGTTGCGAAGCTGGAAAAGAAGTCACCCACCGCTCTACCTCCTTCGTGTGTTGGTGATGAGCGGATCTGGCCCGGCCCGCAAACAGATAGGCCGGGCCAGATCTCCGATTAAGTACCCTGAGGAAAGCTGTCCCCTAGGAACAGGAGCCACCCACCTCCGGAGGATTGGTGGACGGATCGGGCGTGTAGGCATCGCCTAGGTTCTCCTCAAGGAACTTGTCCCAGGAGCCATCTTCGATCATTTCGTTGAGAGCATCGTTCGCGGGCTCGCACTTGTCAGATCCGTTCGGCAATCCGATACCGTAGGGCTCCTCTGAGAAGGCTTCGCCCACCAGCTTGAACTTGCCTTCGTATTCGGGAGCATCCGCATACCCGGCAAGAATGCTGTCATCCGTTGTCACGGCGTCAATGGTGCCGTTACCCAGAAGCTCAACACATTCCGAATACGTCGAGGCTTCGTAAAGCTGCACGCCGGTGGAGTATTCATCCTTGATGCGTTGTGCCGGAACCGCACCGGATACCGAGCACAGGTTCTTGCCGTCAAGGGAATCGGGCCCGGTGATCGAATCATCATCTTCCTTCACGAGCAGGCCCTGACCGGCTACCAAGTATGGACCGGCAAAATCGATCTGCTCTTCGCGGGCTTCGTTCATCGTGTAGGTGGCCACGACCATGTCCACTTGCCCGTTCTCCAACATGGTCTCCCGCTGGGCGGTCACCGATTGGACGAACTCCACCTGATCCTCGGAGTAACCGAGCTTATCGGCCACGTAATAGGCCACATCCACATCAAACCCGGAATACTCGCTTCCCTTTTGTAGGCCAAGGCCGGGCTGATCGAACTTAATACCAACGGTCAACGTTTCATCACCTTCACCGCCCGAAGAATCATCATCTCCGGAGGAGCAGGCACTGAGCGTAAGCGCGGCCACGGCCGCCATTGCACAAGCACTGAACTTCTTGTGACGCATGTTTTTCCCTTCGTTCGTTCACACGCAGTTGGGTGGTTTTGGTTAATGAACAAGGATCTTCGAGAGAAAATCCTTGGCCCTCTCCGATTTGGGATGAGCGAAGAACTCATCGGGGGCCGCTTCTTCCACGATCACCCCGTCATCCATGAAGATGACCCTGTCAGCGGCCCGGTGGGCAAAGCCCATTTCGTGGGTGACCACAACCATGGTCATTCCTTCTCGAGCCAGACTTGTCATTACGTCCAACACTTCGTTGACCATCTCCGGGTCAAGCGCGGACGTGGGCTCATCGAACAGAATGAGTTCTGGTTTCATCGCCAAGGCACGCGCAATTGCCACGCGTTGCTGCTGTCCGCCCGAGAGCTGGGCAGGACGCTTGGAGGCTTGCGAATCAACGCCCACTCGTTTAAGGAGTTCCATTGCTTCGGTTTCCGCCTGCTTTTTCGCAACCTTCTTGACCTTGATGGGTCCGATCGTCACGTTATCCACGATCGATTTGTGAGCGAACAGGTTGAAGGATTGGAACACCATTCCCACCTGGGCCCGTAGTTTGGCTAGCGCGCGGCCCTCCGTGGGAAGCTCCTTATCTCCCAACACGATGTTGCCTTCTTGGATCGGCTCCAACCGATTGATCGTGCGGCACAACGTGGATTTGCCAGAGCCGGATGGGCCCACAACAACCACTACTTCCCCGCGGTTGATTGTGAGGTTGATGTCCTTGAGGACGTGTAGATCCCCGAACCACTTGTTCACGCCCTCCAGCTGCACCAGAGGTTCACCTACTCGGTGAGGATTCTGGAGCGCACCATCTCCAGCACTCGCAGCTGGTTCTGGGGAAGTAGGAAGCGCCTCCTCAGTCACGTTCCCGGTTTCAGCGGCTGGTTCATTTACCTCGTGCATAAGTCCTCACCTGCCAAATATCGGATACTAACCATTCGAGTGGTGCAGGCCCACCAGAATTCGTGCGGTTGACGCTTATACTCACAGATCTGTATTTCGCCCGAGTTTCCGAAAATCGTCGGTTCCGTGACACCTCCTGTGGGGGCGGTCACGGTGACGTAACTTCGTGCATGTTACTGACGGGGCACGCCCCGAACCTTTAGAGTTGAGGGATAGTGACCGCGATTGCGAGGAGGCAATCTCATGACCGACGTATATTTAGGGATCGATCTGGGCACAGGCGGTGCACGGGCAGGGTTGTTTGACGAACAGGGGCGCGCATTGGCGTTCTGTTCAAAGCACGTAGAGAGCTTCTACCCGCGCCCCGGCTGGGTGGAGCAGGATCCAAACGAGTGGTGGAGCGCCATCGTTGGTGCCGTACGCGGCGTTGTTGAAGAAGCGGGCATACGCGGCGAAGATGTTGCCGGCATCGGATATGACGGAACCTCGGCCACACCCGTATCGCTTGATTCTTCCCGCAATCCCCTACGAAACGCGATCCTGTGGGCCGATGTCCGATCAGCCACTATTGCGGCACGCGCCTCGGAGATCGATCACTGGGCTCGGCTGTACAACGGAGGCGGAAAGGACCATGCCTCTGCCGAATGGTTCCCGTTCAAGGCGATCTGGCTCAAGGAGAATCAGCCGGAGATCTGGGATCAAACGGCCCTTCTCCTAGATGCGCCGGACTGGATAGGGATGAAGCTGACGGGAGAAATCGCCTTTAACACGTGTTCGGCTTCCATCAAGGCTTTCTACAACGCGGACCATGGGGGCTGGCCAGAGGACTTCTTCGCTCAGTTGGGAGGAGAGGACATCCTGTCCAAGATTCCAACCAACGTCCAACCCATGGGAGCACTGCTTGGTGGGCTTTCACCGGAAGCGGCCGAAGAACTCGGCCTTGCCGCTGGCACCCCGGTGGGCGAAGGTGGCATCGATGCCGAGGCGGGCATGGTTGGCATGAACGTGCTCACCCCCGGCGATATGGCGCTCATCACCGGATCCAGTAACTGCCTTCTCGCTCAGAGCGCCACGCCGCTTCACGGCCCCGGCATGTTTGGTGGGCACACGGACGCCGTGGTGCCCGGCCAGTACACGCTTGAGGCATCACAGGGTTCTGCCGGATCGGTCATGCAGTGGTTCCTACGCACCTCCGCACTTGATCTGATGGAGCAGGAGAAGAATGGCGGACCTTCCGCATTCGATACGCTCAATGACCTTTCGGCCGGCATGGCACCCGGTTCAGATGGCGTGGTTGTTACCGAATACTTCCAAGGCAACAGGAGCCCGTACACGGATAATCGAGCCCGCGGCACCATTACCGGGTTGAGCCTGCACCACCGCCGCGAGCACGTCTATCACGCTATTCAAGAGGCGAACTGTTACGGCGTGGAGCACAACCTGCGCACCATGAAATCGCTGGGCTACGATCCCCGCTCGCTCACCGTGTGCGGAGGAGCAACCAAAAGCCCAACGTGGCTCCAGATGTACGCTGATATCCTCGGGATGGACGTGAACGTGACGAAGGTTCAAGATGGCCCGGCTCTGGGTTCAGCCATTCAGGGAGCGGTTGCCGCCGGGCGCTATGCCACCCTTCAGGAAGCCGCGGCTGCAATGGTTCACGATCACTACACACTCTCCCCGGATACGGAAAAGCACGAGGAATACAGATTCTGGGTGGATCGCTACACGGAGATTCACCCGGCTATGCGCGATATTCAGCATTCGATCGCCGATCACATGGCCGAAAGCGAAGAGTGACCGCGGGCAACGAGCGATCACACAACCACGCAGGCACCAGACTCCTCCCCACAACCACAGAAAAGGAATCTTCATGAGTACCAACGCCGTTGACGAGGCACTCGAACAGGCCGAATACACCAAGGTCATCGAAGTTGGCCGTGGCGTGCTGTCTCAAGCGGGCAAGATTTTTATCGATAACCTTCTGGGCGGTTCACCCTGCCTCCTCGTGGCGGACGAGCGCACATGGAAGGCTGCCGGCGCCGCACTCCACGATCAGCTCCAAGCAGCGGGCGCCACGCTCACAGAACCGCTGATCTATCCGGGCCAGCCCACGCTTTATGCCTCCTACGATCACGCGGAGGAGATTCGCGAGAAGCTGCGGGCAACCGGCGCGCTCGGCATCGCGATAGGTTCGGGAACGATCAACGATCTGACCAAGCTGGCCTCTGGAGAACTCGATCAGCCTTATGGGGCTCTGGCCACCGCCGCCTCCATGGATGGCTACACGGGGTTCGGCGCTCCGATGACCCGCGATGGCCTGAAGATCACGATGCCCTGCCCCGCACCCCGGGTTGTGGTGTTTGATCTTGACGTTGCAGCCGCCGCGCCATCCCCGATGGCCGCCTCCGGGTATGGGGACCTTTCGGCGAAGATCCCGGCCGGCGCCGATTGGATTCTGGCGGACGCCGGCGGAGTTGACCCGATTCACCCGCTTGCGTGGAAGCTTGTGCAAGGCGGGGTGAAGGAAGCGCTATCCCGTCCCGATGATCTGGCCGCAGGCATCCCCGAGGCCTACGAGGGCCTGTGTACGGGCCTTGTCATGTCCGGGCTTGCGATGCAGGTGGCGGGCAGCACTCGCCCGGCCTCAGGTGCCGATCACTACTTCAGCCACCTGTGGGAGTTGGACCATCTAGGCGCGGAACTGGATCCCCCGCTCAGCCACGGCTTCAAGGTATCGATCGGCACTCTGGCTATGACGGCCTTCTACGAGAAGTTCTTAGAGAAGGATATTGGCGCCATCGATCTTGACGCCGTGGTGGCCGCTTGGCCCAGTTGGGAACAGATCGAAGCGGATATTCGATCCACCATGACCGGGCCACTGATTGACAAGGGAATCAACGAGACGCGGGAGAAGTACGTGGATGCCGCCGGCCTTCGCGCCCGCCTCACCCCGATCATCGCCGGGTGGCCGGCGCTCCAGAACAAACTCCGCCAGCAAGTCCTTCCTGCAAAAGAACTTCAGAATATGCTCGGCCGCGCCGGAGCACCCACCCGGCCGGAAGATATCGGGCTTACCCCCGCGGCCGTCAAGGAAACGTTCCCCCGCGCCATGTACTACCGCTCGCGATACACAGTTCTGGATGTTTCGCGCGAACTCGGCCTGTTCAACGAATTGGTGGACGAGGTGTTTGCACCCGGCGGCATCTGGAGCTAGTGGGAGCTCCCACGATACCCGCAGCGCATTCGCCCGGTAGACTTGGTGTATCAGCGTTGATAGGAGATACACGTGCAGCTTCATGGCCGCCCAATTCACGCCATCGCCATCGATATTGACGGCTCATACGCCTCAGGTATCGACATCAGCGATTTCGGCTACACCGTACTGAAGAAGGTGCAGGCTGAGGGGGTCGCCGTCGTCGTCGTTACCGGACGATGCGAAGCCGCGGCGCTCACGATAGCCGAGCGCGCCGGTCTCACTGCACCCGTGATTTCGTGCAACGGTTCCATGATCACGGACCCAACTACTCACGAGCGGCTAGCGGTGAATCCACTTGCCGAGCGGGACGTGGACGTCATGCTCGAACTTGCCGACAAACTGAATCTACAACCCTACGTGTGGGATTCGGCCGGGATCTGGACGGATCGGGGCGGGCCGGACACCACGGAACTGGGCGCACGCAACTTTCTGGAGATCACGCCGCGCCCAATGCCCGAGCGCTGGGATCAGGTGGTCAAAATGATGGTGTCCGGCCCGGCTGAGTATTTGGATCGCGTGGAGCCCGAACTCGCCGCCACCGCCCTCGAACGCTGCCTACCGAGGTTCTTTGAGGCCAGCGCGGTGGGCTTTTCCAAGTGGGACGCGTTGAGCCTAGTCCTCGACCGAATCGGCGTGGCGCCCGCGAACGTTCTAGGTTTTGGCGACGGCGGGACTGACGTCCAGTGGTTGGGAAGCATCGGCTTTCCCGTGGCGGTGGCCAATGCAGCACAACGTATTCAGGACATTGCCACCCACCGCATCGGGCACAACGAAACCGATGCGGCGCCCAAGTTTGTGGCGGACCTACTCAAGGAGGAAATGTAGTCATGGCGCTATTCATGGACAAGGTGTTGAAGGAATCGTGGAAGGACGCCCAAAAGTTCACGGCAACGGTGACTGAGGAAGCCGAGAAGAGCGGCCTGAGCCTAGAGGAAATCGAACTCATCAATGTGCGCGCCTCCCAGCTCAATGGCTGCGCATTCTGCTTGGACCTTCATTCCCGGCAGGCCAGAAGCGCGGGAGTGACCCCGCAAAAGCTGGATATGCTGCCTGCGTGGCGCGAATCCAGCCTCTACACGGATCGCGAGACCGCCGTGCTTGCGGTGGCCGAGGCCGCCACCCGGCTTCCGCTGACCGAGGAGGCCCACGCCGATCTGTCCGCGGCGCAGGGCGTTCTTGGGGATAAGGCGTTCGTTGGAGCCGAGTGGGTTGCGTCCACCATCAACCTGTTCAACCGGATTTCCATTTTGAGCGAGCATCCGGTTCGCACCCGGAATGCCGAGGGCCAGCTCGCGAGGTGAGTTCTTAAGCACGACGACGGCGAAGGCGCATTCCTACCCCGCGATATCCGTGACTGTTCCTTCCCCCAAGCCGTGCTCCAGCCCCTCGATGATGAAATCGATCTTACGGTCAAGGTAACCACGCTCCATCCATCGAAGGTCTCTCGCGCCGAAGAGCGGGGCACCGGCGGAGAGGTGGTAAGCATCTTGCATTCTCGCCAAACCGGTCCGTCCGTCTGGGCCCACTTCTCGCATAGGTGCAATCCCGATGTGGGTCATGAACACAGTATCGGCAATGAAATCCAGTGCAAACATGATCGTTTCTGGACCAAAAGGCGGATTCGAGCGTTCAACAGCCTTCTCGATGGCGATGAAGTAGGGGGCCATTTCGCTGTGCACGTTCGGATTGTTGATAATCGCTAGGGGAAGCTCCGGGTGGTTCTCGCACATCTTCCAGGCCTGCTCTGAGAATTCCCGAAGCTGATCGGCCCATGAAAGCTCGGGATCCGGCAGGGGAAACCCCTTGAAGATCCGCTCGATGCACAGGCGAAACAGATCCTCTCGGTTCGATACCACGCGATACAGGGCAGGCGTGGTGACGCCCAAGTCTCGGGCCACCTGACCCATCGTGAAACTACCGGCGCCCAGCACGAGGGCAGCATCCACCGCATCATCGCTTGTAAATCGAGGTTTTGGTCCCGTCTTGCTGCCCACAGATAACAGGGTACCTTCTCCTATATCGAGAGCCGCCATCCTTCCGCCTGTTCTCGCTGATCCCAATAGCGCCGGTAGGCGCCGCCCGCCGTGTACAGCTCATCATGAGTTCCGGTTTCTGCGATCCGCCCGTCTTCACCCAATACGATGATCTGATCGGCACGAGCAATCGTAGTGAGCTTGTGCGCAATGACGATGAATGTGGCATTAGCGCGTAGCTCATCGATACTTGCCACCACGTTCTGTTCGTTTTCCGCATCCAGAGCGCTAGTTGCCTCGTCAAAGAGAACGATCGGTGATTTCTTGAGCAATGCTCTGGCAATCGAAACGCGCTGGCGCTCACCTCCGGACAGGGACGTTCCGCCCTCCCCCAAACGCGTGTTCCACCCTGCCGGCAAGCGCTCGGCGATTTCCGTGACGCCGGAGAGCTCTGCTGCCCAGAGAACCTCATCGTGAGTGGCCGATGGCCGCCCCACAAGAATGTTCTCCTCCAGAGTGTCATCAAAGAGATAGACATCTTGGAACACGATCGAGAGCTGGTTCATGAGTTGAGCGGTGGGCTCCATGTTGATCGGAGCGCCGCCCACACTTACCTGGCCGGAATTGACCTCCCAGAATCGTGCGATCAGCCGTGCCACAGTGGTCTTGCCAGAACCCGAAGGCCCCACAATCGCCGTCATGGTGCCCGGGCGTGCTGTGAAGCTCAGCCCGTTGAGCACCGGCGTTCCCTGCACGTATCCAAACGTAACGTCATCAAGTTCTGCCGATCCGGGCTCAAGCAGCGCCGCCTCCTCACTAGCTTCTTCGATCACGGGCGCGGACATGATCTCCACCATCTGATCCACTGGTGCCAGTGTTGCCTGAAGGCCAGCCAACGGCTCTGCCACATTCTGCAGGTTCTTCGAGAATCGCAGAGCAAGCCCAATGAAGGCAATGGACGTGATAGCGGGGATCGTGCCAACCGTTGCCAGCTGTGCTGCAACAAACACGAGCATCACCACAACGGATTGTGAGGCGATTCCCCCTGAACCAGCCCTGCCGTTTGGAGCCACAGTTGCTTAACTAATGCGCGATCATTGGCGTCCAGCGCCTTCATGAGGGGACGAAAGTTCGCGGATTGACCTGCAGCGCGGAGCGTGGGCTGGGTACGGGCATACTCCACTACACGGGATGAGAATTCTTCGTTCGTAGGAAAGGCGATGCGGTGAGCCTTATCGGACAGCTTGGTTCCCACCCACAGGAGCAGCACGGCAACTGGCATGGCAAGCAGGAACACAACCCCCAGTCTCACACTGAAGAACCAGATCCCGATCCCAACGCTCAGAACTGCCAGCAGGTTTCGCGTCAGCTTGAGCAGCATATGCGCCAGAGCCGACCCCACGTCCATAAAGCCGCTGGTCACGAGCCGTGAAAGCTCACCCGCCCGCTGCGGTGTGAACCATCCAATGGGCAGCCGAGCCAAACGATCCCCCAACCGCAAATGCCCCGATCGCACAACATCAGCAGCAGCCGTGTAACCATACATTGATTCGTTGTACTTGATGACTCCTCCAAGAAGGGCAAGAACCACAAGAACAACTAGCCAGGAGGTAAAACTCAGGCCAGAGCTCCCGTTGACCAGCGCATCCGTGAGGGGCAGCAGCGTCAGGAGGGAAAGCCCCTCAAGGATTCCCCCGATGACGGCAAGGACGAGGCCCCATCGCAGGCGGCTTCTCCCGTCCTCTGTCATCAGGAGCTGGGTGGCAGACTTGACGCCGTTAATCATCGATCATTCCTCACGTGCATCATCTTGCGGACTGCATCATCGGTTACCGCCTCGCCTTGGATACGTTCTGCGATTCGGCCACCGTCAAGGCGCAGAATCTGCTGCGCTCCGAACACAGATTCGGGCCTATGCGCAATAACCAACACCGTTCGTCCCTCAACCAAATGGGACAATGCGCGTTGGATCTCCGCCTCGGAACCAGGATCTGCGGCGCTCATTGCCTCATCCATGATGAGGATCGGGGTATCCATGAGCAGGGCTCGTGCGATTGCAATGCGCTGCATCTGGCCGCCTGATAAATCGATCCCTTCGCCAAACACGGTATCGAGTCCGTTAGGAAGCTCCCGGATTTCATCAGCTACATAAGCGTGCTCCAGCGCCTGCCAGATCTGTTCATCCGAGGCATCGGGTACGCCAAGGCGAACATTCTCTCGTAATGTGTCGCGGACGAGTTGTGAATCCTGAAGCACAAATGCCACAAGCCCGTATAGTTCTCCCGGTTCCATGCTGCGAATATCGCGGCCGCCTATCATGATCCGCCCGTGGGTTGGATCATAGAATCGCGCCAACATGAGGGCTAGCGTAGATTTGCCGGAACCCGATGGTCCCGTCAACGCGGTAACGGTACAAGGATCTAACCTCAGTGACACATCTTTGAGGGCATCTGCTCCCTCAGTGCCATACGTGAAGCTCACATCCTCGAATACCACGCCAGTTTCGTCAGCTGGTTCAGACTCCTCGCCCCGTACATCAGCGATAACGTCCAGCTCTTCCGTATGAAGAAGGTCAGTCAACCGCGTGGCGGCTGCCCCGGCCAGTTGATAGGACCACTGCGTGTTTCCAATGGTTTCAATGGAGTTTGGCAGGATGAGCGCGATCATCGTCGTCGTTATAACATCCGCTACAGAAACCGATCCGGACTGGACCACAAGCGAACCAACACCTACGTTGAGCAGCACAAGTACCGGAACACTGATAAAGGCCTCGGCCACGGACGATCCCTTGAGCATCGGACCCACCCAGCCAAGATAGAAGCGGCCAAACCCATCGGCTGCGTCCACGTACCGGCGGTGGGCCTGACCGAAGCGCCCGAACGCCTTAACCACGGCAATCCCGTCCGAAAATTCCACAACGGCGGACGATACATCGCCCAGCCGTGTATCCATTTCCGCGGTTTTAGCGGCCATGCCACGCATGTAGAGGCCTTGGACTGCCAAGTAGACCGGCACGGACACGAACGCCAGAAGTCCCAGCCTCCAATCGATGATGAAGGAGTACACCGCGAGCGCCAACGGGGTGACAACGGCAACCATTTCCTCAACCGGGGCATGTGCGATCAATGTGTGAAGCGTCTTGACGTCATCTTGCACCGCCTTGCGCACGCGCCCGGATGTAGCATCGCTGAACCAGGAAAGCGGGGCGTGGGCGATGCGCTTAATGATCCGTTCGCGGAGTAACCGCCCCAGCTTGAGGTCCGCGAAATGTGTGACGGCGAGTCCAACCATCAGGAAAAGTGCCTGCAACAGGAATCCCGTCAGCAGTGCGAACACGATCGTTTGCACGCGATCTGGGTCAGCGTTGCCACTCAACAGCTCAGCACCTAGGGCTACGAGCGCCACATACGGTGCAATCGAGACGATTCCCGAGCACGCCCCAAGGACGCGGCCGATCAACAACCTGCTCTTGACCGGACTCAGCATAGCGTTCAGCGCAGCCTTGTCCTGTTTCGCCTTCGCCTTCGCATCCGGCTGACCGTGGGCTTCGGGCTGTACCTGTGGATCAACCGAATCTGCGATATCCGAGTCCGGTTCTGGACGTGCAGTGGGGGCCGCAGCATTGACCTTTTGCGACATGGGCAACCTTTCGTTTCTGTACGTTAGGCTACCCTAACACTAAAGAGTGTTCATTATTAGGTCCTCTTTCCTATCGGCCCGGACGGGACGCGCAGGACGGCAGGCCATCAGATACTCTCAGGGAAGTCAGACGCAATCCGGTTCTTCGCAGTTGGGGGTGTGGTGGCCGGCCGTAGGTGCCTCGCTGTAGTTTGCTCGCTACAGCTCCGTATGTGGTGTAAGCCAGCTCTATATGCACGGCTCCTACAGCATGCGGAAGTGAACACCCCATCAGCTGCTGACGCCGAAGCCTCACCCCCGCCACAGCTCCGTATCTGGTGTAAGCCACCCCTATACGCATGGCTCCTACAGCATGCGGAAGTGAAACCGCCGGATTCAGAAACCAACACCTACACCCCCAACTGCGAACAGCCCGCAATTCCACAGAGGCGGGAGACGGCTATGTCCTCATGGCTGATGATCTCGCTGAAGCCGACATTGACTCCATCCGGATTGACTTCATGAGCGCGACGATATGACGGCGTTCGACATTCTTGTGAGCGAAACCGCTACCTTCTTTGGAGATAATCTGAAGTAGTCTCCCACCTGTGATCGCCCGCGGACGATCACAGGTTTCGCCCACCTTTCGCCCACCTAGCCGCGTGGCGTCGCGTAGGTCAGATATCCCTTGCCAGAAGCGGGCGGCACAATGGCATCGAGGGCATCCAGATCCTCCAAAGTTGGTGCCCATTGCACAGACTTCGCGTTGGCAGCAACCTGCTCAGCCTTCGTTGCCCCGGCAATAATCACGTCAACAGCCGGCTGGGCCCGAAGGCCACCAAGAGCCACGTCCAGCATACTGATGCCACGTTCCTGAGCGAAGGCCCGGATTCCTTCCACGATGTCCCAGTCCGCTCCATCGAAGCGGGCGGTTTCCGTTGCGAGGCGGCTGCCCGAGGGTGCGCCTGCATCGCGGCTGTACTTGCCGGTGAGCAGGCCGTAAGCAAGCGGGAAGTACGGGATGAGACTCATGCCGTAGTGGCTGAGCGCCGGAACAAGTTCGGCCTCTGCGCTGCGGTTGTAGAGCGAGTACTCGTTCTGGGCTGTGATGAAGTGTTCGCTACCAATTGCGTCAGCCACGGCGGCGGCATCTGCCACCTCCCATGAAGCGAAGTTTGAGCAGCCGATATAGCGGACTTTGCCTGCATTGACGAGGTCTGTGAGTGCCGAGAGTGTTTCCTCGATCGGGGTGATGCGGTCCGGCGTGTGGAGCTGGTACAGATCGATATGGTCCGTCTTCAGACGCTTCAGGCTTCCCTCGACCGCCCGCTGAATATAGCCACGGCTCGCGCGATTCGGTAGAGCACCTGGGTAAAGCCCTCCCAGATCCATGCCGAACTTCGAGGCGACAATGACTTCCTCACGTCGGCTACCAAGGGCCTCCCCGAGCATCGTTTCGGAGGTGCCAGCTCCATAGCTGTCCGCCGTATCAAAGAAGTTCACACCCTGATCAAGGGCGGAGGCGACTAGAGCATTGACACCATCCTGATCCACCCGCTTTCCGAACGCATTGCATCCGATGCCGAGTGCTGAAACAAGAAGGCCGCTGTAACCCAAGGATGTGTATTCCATGGGCTCTACGGTACCGCCACACCCGTGGCCCGCAAAAGGACACAGGCTGAGGACCTACCGAAAGCACCGACGGATCATCTGCCTAGTTCCAGTTGAGCACCGGTCATCCGAAGCATCCTGAAGGTGTCTGAGAAATGAACGCCCAGAGCGATGCACGCATCAGGGATAAGGATTCTGGCTTTCGCGTTCGAGTTTGGTCGCTCATGGGTGACCACTGTGTGCGCATGCTCTTTGGCGTACGCTACGAGTAAGTAGTCCGCAGTATTGGCAGTAAATGCTGAAATCGCCGCTTGCGTAAAGTGGCCAGATGCTGCCCAAGTGGATAGCGTTCCAAAGTGACGTGTAGTGCTTTGATCAAGGGGCCTGAAAAATCCAGAATGCTCCTGCGCCCAACTGGCAAGTTCGTCATTACCTACAATCAACTCGTCCCGAACTGCTTCGATGCTGCATGCAAGTGCTTGATCGTGAGCACGATCCAGCCACTTCCAAAAGCCAGGGGCTATATCGAACGCGTAATACCGGTTCTTTGCTTCAATGAGGATATTCGAATCAAGTAAGTACATCACGAGACCCCAAGTTTGGTTGCGAGATTCCAGAATGTTGCATTCTTTTTCGTCCCCAGCAGCCGATAGGCATCTCTGTAGGCAGTTGTGCCCTCGAAAGTACTGGAAAAGACAGCGCGTGCGAACTGGCGACTGAGCCGTAACGGTTGCGTGTAGTAATAATTGCCGCCAGACACGCTGCCTTTACGTCCATCGAGAATCGTCTTCAGCCTGTCAAGCTCTTCGTCATAGCGCCCAGAATAAGTATCCCAATCGATCAGTTGAGAAGAGTACAGCTGCTTCAGTATGACAAGCGTGCTCACTCGGTAGCGTGCAGCGAGGCCCTCCAACTCACCAATTGTCGGTTCGCCCGTGTAGTCGTTCCGTAAGAGCGCCTGAGGGACAAGCACTTCGGCCGCAACAGAATTGCACCACAACTCCACCGTGTTTCCCTGATCTGGCTTCACCGCTGCATCCGAAAGTGCACTTTCGCCATGCCACACATGGGCAAGCTCATGGATCATCGTAAAGATTTGAGCAGCCTTAGTGTCAGCTCCATTAACAAAGATCAGTGGAGCGATGGGATCGACTAATGCGAAGCCACGGAATTCGTCAGGACGAAGAACTCGATGGGTGTTGGACCCCACGATCCCACTGACCATGACAAGCACCCCTAGTGTTTCAATTCTGTCGATCAGGCGCCGCAGCGCCTCTTCCCAGTTACGGAATACAGAGCGGTCAGCAACATCAAATTCCAGCAGGCGACGAATACGATCCGCCACAACATTGGGGCTGTCGCTTGTTGTCGCAGATCCGACAAATTCCAGCGGCGTGAATCCGTGTTGAAGCCCGTAGCTTCGATACCACTGTTGGCGGTCTTGGCACAGATAGATAGCGTCGAGCATGTCTGCGGAAGGTTGGCTGACACCAACGTTCCGAAAGGTTCGCATATCAGGAATCGGCACGTGCTCCTCAGGTGGTTCTGGCAAGAAAAGCAAACCAAGGGGAGTGTGGGTATCGCTGGCGAACTTCTCGAGCTGCTTTAGGGTGGGCTCTTTACCCGCTGTCCATTCGCCGAATTTTGGTGCGCGGCTCCTGACCGTCTCCTCATCCCAGCCTGCCCGTTCAACCGCCCAGTGAAGAAGGTCGGAAGCAACAGGAACTCTGATAGCCATACCAACCACCTCCTTTAGGGAATGAATGGCTCGTCAAGCACCGTTCGTGCCTACGATCCTACTGGCACGCTCCGACATTCAGAAGGTCTGACCTCAGCTCTTCCTTACCCATCCCCTAACAACTGCACCACAGCGCCTCGACGATCTAGATGCACCTCGACTACTCCAGCACGCGCTAATCGTTCGAGTGTCTCCAAGCCGGGCGTAGCATCTCCACGCTCCAACCTAGCCACTTGAGCCTGCTTTCATCCCATCTGAGTGGCAAACACTGATTGGGTCAGTTGATGTTGCGCTCGGTATTGCAACACAATGGTCCAAGCAATCCCGCTCAAGATAGTGAGAAACGTATGCATATATTTCTCGCGTTATCGAATACCTTGCTCGTTGACTGATTGTTCAAGATTCAAGTTGGACGAAGTTTGTCCGGAGCAGTGTTCTACGCTATCCGCGACCGTCGGCGTGGCAACCAAGGTGAAAACGGTGCGCCACAGGTCTTCTTGGGCATCGGTGGCGAGCGCAATCAGAACACAACCCTGCATTGCAGCACCAAGGCCATATGCAGCACGTTGAGAACCCGCGATCGGAACGAGCAGAGTGGCCAGCCTGTCATTGAATAGCTTGACCATCGGACGCAGCTCGACGTCGAAACTGGCAGCCGTCAATAGTTCGAATGCACAGACCGTTTCGGAGCGTCGCTCACGTACCAGCTCCACAGCGTAATCTGCGCAAATCGCAGGAATACGCCTAGGATCAGCTTCTGCTTCCCGGAGTCGGGCAGCCAACGCCGTACCGATCTGTGCACCAGCATGCTCCAATGTAGCACGGCGTAACTCCACCGTTGACTGTAGGTGGTAAACGATCGAGGCCGGAGGAACACATGCTTCAGATGCAACTGCGCGTTGCGTAAGAGCCGGCAGGCCACCGCTAGCCACCAGTTCTACGGCAGCATCGAGCAACCGCTCCTTCGTTGCGGCACCATCTGCACGCACACTTCGTTTCATCTCTACCTCCTGAATCAATAGGAGTGTATGCTCAGTTTGAACAAATAGACAAACTAAAGTGATGTACCGGATGCCCCATGTACACGGCAACACCTTCTTAGGAGAAACACCATGCTTATAGCACTCTGGATCGTCAACGTTCTTCTCGCGCTCGCTTTTCTGGGGGCGGGTTCCCTCAAAATCATCCGTGGCAAAGAACAATTACAACAATCGGGCATGGCGTGGACAGAAGACTTCCCCGCCGCCATGATCAAGACGATCGGCACGCTCGAAATCCTTGGGGCTCTTGGGCTCATCCTTCCGTTGGCAACCGACATAGCACCGATCCTTACCCCGATCGCAGCCGTCGGCTTGCTCATCACGATGGCAGGCGCCATCTTCACACATACCCGCCGTCACGAGGCAGCCACACCGCCAATCGCTTTGGCAGTCTTGTCGATCATCAGCGCCGTTCTCGGATTCATCGTGGTGCTCTAAACGCACGTGAAGATAGCCTACCTAGGTGTCAGTCCCACTGTTGGGTCCCATTAGCTGAGCTCCGAGGCTTAGGCAGGGATCATCGTGCGACTAAACCAACGAATATTACGGCACCCACGGACTGCCATTTCGTACACTTCGCGCCTGCACCCGTCGATTCCAGCTCCGAAACCGTCAGAGCTTGAAAACGTTGGGGCAGGCGCGAATGTGCAGGAGTTTCTCGTTCAAAAAGCTAGAGCTACTTGACGGCATCCTCAATCATCGGCGTGAATTCATCGAGTGCATACTCGAGAGCCGCGGGGGTTCCCAGCGAGAAGGCCTGCGAGAGTTCATCGCTGATGACGATGTCCTTACCGTCTTGCACCGCCGGGATCAGGTTCCAGCCGGAATCCTCAGTGATCTCTGTGATATCAAGATAAATCGGGAATCCAACCAGCAAGTCCGCGTCCAGCATGTCCAGCTGCTCCGGAGAGACTGACACGGTCCAACCATTGTCGTTCACCGGAAGCTCGTCAAGGGTTGGGTTTTGCACGAAGCCGAGGTTCTCGAAGAAATCGACTCGCCCGTCATCGACATAGGCGCCCCAGCCTTCGCTTGTGCGAGTGGCCACCGTGACGGTCTTGTCCTGCCACTCTGGGTGAGCTTCCGACGTATCGGCAAACTTCTGGTCCAGCTCGTCCAGTATCTCTTGACCCTGTTCTGGCTGGCCGAGTGCCGTGGAGATCATGTCCATCTGCTGATCGCGAGTGGCCAGCCACGAATCTCCACCCTCTGGTACGCCAACGGTTGTGGCGATCTCGGACAGGCGATCGTAGCGTTCTTGTTCACCCGAGCTACGCACGTCAAGGATCAGGTCCGGCTTAAGGGCTGCGATCGCCTCGTACGAAGGATCTAGCGTGGCGATGATCTCGGGCGATTCATCATAGAGTCCCTCGGACCAAGGCCCCACACCGTCACCCCCGAATTCGAGCCAATCGGAAGCCCCAACTGGCTGAATTCCCAGCGCAAGTGCCGCTTCGGCGTCGCCCCAACCGAGCGCCACCACACGCTCGGGCGCTTTATCAACTTCCACCGTCCCGAACTTTGTTTCAATGCTTGCCGGGAAGGCGCCCTCCGCCCCCTCGCTGGGCGCAGTGGTTTCTGTATCTGTGGAATCGCTGTCCGATGAAGATGAGCACCCTGCCAGTGACAAGGCACAAACAGCAAGAAGCGAAGCTGCGGCGCGGCGTAAACGCATGAGTCGATCCATTCGTAGAACGTTGAGTTAGTTAGTGTATCCTAACTTTTGTGACATTATCGGATACTGCTCATGGAATCAAGAAGGCGGACGGACAACACGTCCCAACCAGCCGCCGCCTCTTTTTCCTTCCCCTCGCGCTAGCCGGCCTTGCCTTGCTGGTCATCCTGAGCATCGCGATTGGCTCCAAGTTCATCCCAGTTCCCCAGATCTTCGACGCCTTGGCGGGTGCCTCCGATGCGAACACAGCCCACATCATCTGGGACCTGCGCATCCCCCGGACCGCCGTTGGCCTCTGCGTGGGTATGGCTCTTGGCGTGGCAGGCGCACTCATCCAAGCTCTCACCCGCAATCCCCTTGCCGATCCGGGGATCCTCGGCGTTAACGCAGGGGCCTCCTTCTTCGTTGCACTGGGCGTTGCCCTGTTCGGGGTCACCACGATCAGCGGACAGGTGTGGCTTGCGTTCGCGGGAGCATTCGTTGTGACGGTGGCCGTGTACTTCATTGGATCGGCGGGGAGAGGGGGCACCGATCCGGCGAAACTCACCCTTGCGGGTGTGGCGCTCAGCGCCGTCCTCAGTGGCCTTGTCACAGCCATGACTCTTCTTGATCCCAAGGCGTTCAATGAGATGCGTTATTGGAACGTGGGAAGCATCGTGGATCGCGGTTGGGACATCCTGCTTCCGGTATTGCCCTTCCTCGTGATCGGTCTTCTTCTAGCCGTCATTGCCGCTTCCTCCCTCAACGCCATCGCGCTAGGAGACGATCTGGCCAAGTCGCTCGGCGCCAACGTTGCCCTTACCCGTGTGATCGTGGTTCTCGCGGTGACGCTCCTAGCGGGCGGCGCCACGGCGGTTGCCGGCCCCATCGGATTCATCGGCCTCATGATCCCCCACATTGCTCGATGGATCGTTGGCCCTGACCAGCGGTGGATTCTCACCTACACCATGATTTTGGCACCCTCGCTCATCCTCGCCTCGGACATCGTGGGACGGATCGTTCAGTGGCCGGGAGAGTACCCCGTTGGGCTGGTCACGTCCTTCATCGGTGCACCCGTCCTCATCCTTCTCGTGCGGCGCAGGAAGGCTAGCGGACTATGACGGCTCCAGCCACTCTAGATTTCGGCTACCGCAGCCTGACGTTCCGCCACTTCGGCATATCCGTTCGCTGGCCACTGCGCAGCGTGATCGTGTGCCTCATCCTGCTGGGTGCAACCATCGCCCTCGCGGCCTGGACCCTGACACTGGGCGATTACCCTCTCACTTTCACCGAAGTATGGGCCGCCCTCACGAATAACCCAGATGCGGGATTCGCCCGGACCGTCGTCGTCGAATGGAGACTACCCCGCGTACTGGCGGCCGCTATATTCGGGGCTGCCCTCGGAGCCGCGGGAGCCATGTTCCAATCACTTACCCGAAATCCCCTAGCCTCCCCTGACATCATCGGTTTCTCCACGGGCGCGTATACCGGCGCTCTCATCGTCATTATCCTGATGGGCGGAACGTATCTGGAACGGGCGGGCGGCGCTCTCATCGGGGGAATTCTCACGGCTGGACTCGTATACATACTCGCCTGGCGCCACGGTGTCCAAGGCTTCCGTCTCATCATTATCGGCATCGCCGTTTCCGCTGTGCTCGGCTCCTTCAACACGTGGCTCATGCAGTCCGCAAACCTCGAAGTAGCCCTGAGTGCCGCCGTGTGGGGCGCCGGCTCGCTCAACGGCATCAACTGGGAACAAGCCTTATGGGGCGGCCTCATTGTTATCCTCCTGCTGGCCGGCGGGGGCGTGCTGGGGCGCGGGCTTCGGCAGCTGGAACTGGGGGATGACGCCGCACGCGCCACCGGTGCGCGCGCCGAACCGGTCCGACTCTCCATCATGGTGATCGGCGTGGCCCTGACGGCAACGGTCACCGCAGCCGCCGGCCCGATCGCCTTTGTTGCCCTCGCCGCCCCGCAAATCGCGCACCGCCTGACCCGGAGCATCGGCATCACTGTGGCGCCCGCCGCCTGCATGGGGGCACTCTTGCTGGTGGTGGCCGATTTGGCTGCTCAGCATCTGCTCTCCACGATGCTGCCCGTTGGTGTGGTCACCGTTGTGATCGGCGGCGGATACCTCGTGTGGCTAATCGTTCAGGAGGCGAGGCGCCGTGTGTAAGCCGCCCACATGCCCCACATGCCCCACATGCCCCACATGCCCCACATGCCCCACATGCCCCAGACGGCCCCCGCAAACATCCGGAATCGTTACCGAAAGGATGCACCCATGACAGTTCCCGCAACAGAACGTCCCTCATCGGCCGGCACGTCGGAAGGTAGTTCGAATTCGGGCAGCTCGGACCGCCTCCACGCCGAAAACGCCACCATCGGCTATGACAAGCGCACCATTTCCCAGAATCTCTCTGTCTCGATCCCGGACGAATCCTTCACGGTGATCGTTGGCCCGAACGCCTGCGGCAAATCCACGCTCCTGCGCGCCCTCAGCCGCCTTCTCCAACCAAGCAACGGCCAGATCGTCCTAGACGGCCGCGATATTCATTCCTACCGAGCAAAAGAAGTGGCGCGCCGCATCGGCCTCCTCCCTCAAAGCTCCATCGCCCCGGATGGCATCACGGTGGCGGACCTCGTGGCGCGCGGGCGATTCCCGTACCAGAAGCTGATTCAGCAGTGGACCGAGGCGGACGAAAAGGCCGTGGCCGAAGCAATGGAAGCCACGGGCGTTAACGGGCTCTCGGGACGGCTGGTAGACGAGCTCTCCGGCGGCCAACGCCAGCGCGTCTGGGTAGCCATGGCGCTCGCCCAGGAAACCGACATCCTCCTCCTAGACGAACCCACCACCTTCCTCGACATCACCTACCAGATCGAGCTCCTCGAACTGCTCACGGACCTCAACCTTGCCGGCCGCACCATCGTGGCCGTCCTCCACGATCTCAATCACGCCGCGCGTTACGCCAGCCACCTCATCGCCATGCGCGACGGCCACATCATGGCCGAAGGCACCCCGCGCACGATCGTCTCCGCAGACCTCGTGGAACGCGTATTTGATCTCAAGTGCCTCGTGGTCCCGGACCCGGCCGTGGGCACTCCGCAGGTTGTTCCGCTGGGTAGGGAACGGCGTTAGTTTTGTAACGACGACGAACCCGCATCCAGCCCCTGCTGCCAGAATTCCTTCTCAAGCCTTGTTGCCGCGCGGAAAACCCGCACTAGTTCGGCGAACCGCCGCGAGCTGATCGCCCCGCCGTCAGAAAGCGCATCAAGGCGTGCGATAGCCGCTGCTGCTCCGGCTTGGAATTCCGCCCCGGCGTATTCCTCGATCCATTCTGCGTAGGGGTGGGCCTCGCCGTCACCGCCCGTACTGCCCGCGCTGCCTCCCGCGCCGCCTACCGCGCCAGCCCTTTCTCCCAACCCAGCCCCATTCGCCCGGAGCACTGGCTCAAGCGCGGTCCCAATCTCCGCGTATCCGATCACGCATGGGGCCAGAGCAATGTGCAGATCCAGCAGATCGCCGGACATCCCGGCGTCCAGCACGTACCGCGTGTAGGCAACGGTGCCCTGCTTTTCCGGAGCCGCGTCCAGCTCCTCCAGAGAAATCCCCCACCGCTCCGTCAGGCGGCGGTGCAGCTTCGTCTCGTCAAGGATGAGTGAGAGCGCATCGCTGGCCTCACGAATGTCCGCGAGCCTCCGGCTCTTGTATGCGGCCAAGGCATTCGCGCGGGCGAACTGAATAAGGAACAGGTAGTCCTGCACGAGGTAGTCTTGAAAGGCCTGGAGCGGCAGCGTTCCTTCCCCAAGCCTCTGCACAAACTCATGGTTGGTGTAGGCCTCCCACTCGGGGGCAATTGCGTCCTTCAGATCGTCAAACAGTGTCATCGCTCGTCCCTTTCACTACGTCTCATAGACACAGGGCGGGAGCGATGCGCGAGTTGGCGATGATGGCACCGCCCGCATCTTTGACATTCCTCCGCGAGTACGAACTCGATCAGGTTCTCGGGTTTCTCTCAGCCCAGATGGGCACCCCGTGTCTGCAGTACGAGTATCGCACACTCAGCTCACCGAGAGTTTTTATTTCGACGACGACGGCGCTCCGCGAACCTACAAAATCACGCTCGCGGCAGGGCGATCCTTGATAGGGTTACACGTGACATGGGGTGCCACGCGAGAGTGCGGGCTGAGAAAACACCCATCGAACCTGATCTGGTTAACTCTAGCGAAGGGATTGTCATGGTTGACCTCAACCTGCATTCTGCTTACAACACATTGCGTACCACCAACCCGCTGATCCAGTGCATCACGAATACCGTTGTGCAACAGTTCAGCGCCAACGTTCTTCTAGCGGCAGGTGCCTCACCGGCGATGCTGGACCATGAAGCTGATGCCGCGCAGTTCGCTCGGATCGCGAATGGCCTGCTCGTGAACTTTGGGACTGCCACTAGCCACCAATTTCTTGGCGCCGATGCCGCCATTGAGGCGTCTCTTGCAGAAGGCCACCCGTGGGTTCTTGACCCGGTGAGCGTTGGGGCAATCGAGTATCGGACGTCGAGGATTCGCCGTGCTGCCGGCATGAATCCCACCGCGATTCGCGGCAACGCCTCCGAGATCGCGGCTCTGGCCGGTGCCGGGCTTGGCGGGCGTGGAGTTGATTCCACCGATGAGGTGGATGCCGTCCTACCTGCCGCCGCCCAGCTGGCGCGTTCCACCGGAGCGGTTGTTGCCATCTCCGGGAAGACCGACGCCGTAGTTGCCCACATCAACGGGACGGACCATGTTGTGCGTGTGCATGGAGGGCACGAGTTGATGCCGCTCGTCATCGGGACCGGGTGCTCGCTTGGTGCGCTCACCGCCGCCTATCTCGCGGGTGCCGATACTGCCTCGGAACGCTTGAATGTCGTTGTTGCCGCCCACGCACACTTCGCCGTTGCCGGGGAGCGTGCTGGCCGCGATGCTCACGGTCCTGGAAGCTATTCTGTGGCCTTTCTGGACGCCCTCCATGCCGTGACGGCAGAGGAACTGGCGGGCGCACGGGTTGAGCTGAGTTCTCTTGAAAGCGTTGCGTCATGATCGCTGCCAGCCCGCGGTTGGCGGGGATTGATGCCCGGCTGTATCTGGTGACGGATACCGCTCAGTGCGAGTCGGCTGGCCGCAGTGTGGCCGAAACTGTATACGAGGCGGTGGCCGGTGGGGCTGGCATCGTTCAGGTGCGCGATAAGGATCTGGATGATGCTGGCTTTTACTCGCTGACGCGAGAGGTTATCGCTGCCGTAGCCGCGGCTATGGGCGGAAGTGGGAGGTACGTACCCGTCGTCGTCAATGATCGGGTGAACGTAGCCCGGCGGCTTCTGGACGAAGGCATCCCCATTCACGTCCATATCGGGCAATCAGACACCACGCCAGCCCGCGTACGGGCGTTGCTCGGGCCGGGGCCTCTCATCGGGCTCTCCGCGTCCAATACGGCCCAGTTCGCGGCCGCGCGGGCGTCCGGGGCGGTGGATCTTCTGGGGATCGGGCCGGTCTACGACACCTCAACCAAGGCCGATGCGCCGGGAGGGCTCGGGGCCGAGCATCTTGGCGAGCTGGTTGCACAAGCCGGGCTGCCCGCGGTTGGCATCGGTGGGATCACACATGATCGTGCGGCGGAAATCAGGGACTGTGGACTCATCGGGATGTGCGTCGTTTCCGCAATCTGCATGGCAGAGGATCCGCGGCGGGCTGCGGCCGAACTGCTTACTGCCTTCGATCCGGGTGGCCTCATTGGTGGAGTTGAACCGGGCAGTGCCGGTGTGGCAAGGGCTGGCGATCCCCTCACTAGTGCGGACCGTGCCGGCGGCAAGGTTTCCGCCGAAGAATCAACGTTGCGGTTAGGCGGGGCGCGATGAACCGGCCACCAATCGCGCTGTCCATCGCGGGGACGGATCCCAGTGGCGGCGCCGGCATCCACGCCGACCTCAAGGCCTTTGCTGCGCGCGGGGCTTTCGGCACCACCGTGATCACGGCCCTCGTTGCCCAAAACACCCACGGCGTTTCTCGGGTGTATCCCATTCACGATGATTTCGTTGCCGATCAGTTTGATGCCGTTCTGGGCGATATGCCCGTGGATGCCACAAAATCTGGCATGCTGGCCTCGCGATCACTCGTGGAGCTGGTGGTTGATCGCCGGCGCTCTGGTTCTCTTGGCTTCTACACGGTTGATCCCGTCATGGTGGCCACGTCGGGGCATCGCCTTTTGGAGGCTTCGGCTGTGGATGCCGTGCGCGAGCTGTTGCTGCCGGTTGCCGATCTGATCACGCCCAACCTGCCGGAGGCGGCTCTCCTGCTTGGGGATGACGTGGCGGAGGCTGCGAGCCCTCCGGAGATGGTGCGGCAGGCCCGCGAGCTTGTGTCCCGCGGAGCCGGCGCCGTGCTCCTTAAGGGTGGGCATGCACCTCAAGGAGACGTTGTGGATGTCCTGGTGACTGGTAGCGGCGAGGTCAGCCAGTTCATTCATCGGCGGGTGGCCACGCCGAACACTCACGGAACGGGATGCACCCTCTCCGCGGCAATCACCGCCGAGGTGGCGAAGCTCCTACACCAAGGCGCGGGCAACGCGCTGGATGCAGGTCTGTTTCACGAAGCGGTGGCAAGCGCACTGGATTATGTGTCCCGAGCGATTGAATCCGCTGCTGAGTGGCGTATAAGCCTCCAGCCTGAAGGGGCTCATGGGCCAGTGGATCATCAGGTTGATCTGCGGCGGGCCTAAGTGGCTAACCATTCCCGCGAGGTGACGGGTTAAGTCACGAGGTGACATGTTGCAACATGTCAACAGCGGCATTAAAGTGTCTCCTCCCCAAGGGATCAACTCGCAGTGTGTGGAGTCCACTCGCAGAAGGGTCTCCTCCCCAAGGGATCGACTCGCCAAGGGGGCCACTCAACCAGCGTGGCTGATTCAAGTTGCGGAGCGCCCAACCCTGCTGTTGACTGAGGTCCATGACATCGACTCTTCGCCCACTGACCCTGCCCGCTCCTGAGGACACCGCTACGTGGCTGCGAGATCGAGCTACAGAGGGACTGGCCCGCGTCCGCCAGATCGCGCAGGAGTTGAAGTCCGCTCCACCCGCTGACGCGCTCGGCGTCTTGCAGGCGTGGAACGCCCTACAGATTGAGCTAAGCAACGTCCAAGCACCCGCGAGCACATTCGCCCAGTTACATTCTGTCGCGGAGGCTCGGGCAATGGGCGATGCAGTGGATCAAGAAACCTCTCAAGTGAGCACTGCGCTGTGGCTGGACGCTGATCTGTACCGCGTATTCGCTGGATTGGACCCTGCCGGTTTGGATGATGATGCCACTCGGCTCTTAGAGCACACATTGCGGGACTTTCGCCGATCTGGCGTGGACAAGGACGAGGAGACGCGGCAACGGCTGGCTGCCATCGACAATGAGATGGTGCGCTTGGGCCAGCAGATCGAGGAAAACACGCGGAACGATGTACGCGAAATAGCCCTGACTCCGGATCGGCTGGTTGGGCTGCCACAGGACTGGATCGATTCCCATCAACCCGGTGCGGACGGCCTCGTCCGAGTGAATACCGAGTACCCAGATCTGGTTCCCTTCTCCACCTACGCCCATGATGATGCTGCGCGCCGCGAACTGAAAACCGCCTCACTCAACCGAGGCTGGCCTGTGAATGACGCCCTCCTGAAGCAGTTGTTCGGCCTGCGCAGCGAGTATGCCCAGATCTTGGGGTACGCCAACTGGGCTGAATACGATGCCGAGGACAAGATGATCGGCTCGGGCGCGGCGATTGGCGAGTTCATTGAGAAGATCTCCGCTTTGGCTCTTCCATCTGCCCAACGGGACTACGCTGTGCTGCTTGAGCGGATGCGTCAGGACAACCCACAGGCTCAGAGCGTCGATACGGCAGATTCCGCCTATTACGCCGAACGTGTCCGCACGGAACAGTACGGCGTTGATTCGCAGGAAGTGCGCCGCTACTTTGATTTCACCAAGGTTCGTGACGGTCTGCTCGAGGTTACTGGCAAACTGTTCGGTCTCACCTATACCCCAGCCGAGGATGCGGTTCTCTGGCACGAGGATGTCACCAGTTATGACGTGCATTTAGGCGAGACATATCTTGGCCGCATCTACCTGGATCTGCACCCCCGGGACGGCAAGTTCTCTCACGCCGCACAGTTTGATCTGACGTCGGGCGTCACCGGCATTCAGGTCGCGGAAGGGGTACTCGGATGCAATCTCGGGCGGGGCCTAATCGAACACGACGATGCCGTCACTCTCTTCCACGAGTTCGGGCATCTGGTGCATCACCTTCTTGGCGGGCAGACCCCATGGGTGGAATTCTCGGGCGTAGCCACCGAATGGGATTTCGTCGAGGCGCCCAGCCAGATGCTCGAAGAGTGGGCGTGGGATCCGGGAGTCCTGGCGAGTTTCGCCACCGACTCCAACGGTGAGCCCATCCCTAGCAGCCTCGTTGCTCGAATGCGCAATGCGGACGATTATGGCAAAGGCTTTCTCGCCCGAACGCAGATGTTCTACGCAGCCCTGTCCTACGCCTTCCACACGGAAAAGGCTGAGGACCTCACCGCTCGAACCGCGGAATTACAGGAACAGTACTCGCTGTTCCCCTACATCCCGAACACGCATCTGCCAGCGAACTTCGGGCACTTGGTGGGCTACTCGAGCGGCTACTACACCTACATGTGGTCGCTGGTCATTGCGAAGGACATGTTTTCAGCGTTTGACTCCACGGACATGTTCGGCCAAAAGGCCGCCACTCGCTACCGCGATCAGGTGCTAGCCCGCGGCGGCTCGGGCGACGCGGCAGATTTGGTAGCCGACTTCCTCGGGCGGCCTTATTCGTTCGATGCCTTCGGGGCTTGGCTTGCCGAGTAACTCACCAAGTGCCCGAGTTCCCACAAACCATTTACCGTGATGCTCCCCAATCAGCGAGTACTCGACACCGAACCGCCAAACGTACTGCTTAGAGAACAGTCGCGCTATCGATCAGCCTCCCGGACAGCGGCAGTCCACGCTTGTATCTCTGAGGAGAATGCGACGTCAGCATCAACCTGAATTCGACACTGATGGGAAAGAGCTGCTTCCCAGTCTTTCTGTGTCGGTGGGCGTTTTGGCAGGGCTGCCTCGGTGGGGTAACTGCCAATTGGCCCCAACTTCTTGTACAAGTGGGCTGCATCGGCATTGATCCATCCGGCTTGGGCCAAAGCCCACAAATCATAGAGATCGCGAGGAGCGTTCCGTGTTTGGTCCATCCATGCGTCCGTCTTTGCACAGACGAATGAGAGGGGCGTGTAGGTCCGCAGAATTGTCTCTGGAATCCCAGCGTACCTAGGCTCGATTTGTGAGATTTCTGTAGGCCACGGTGTGTATTGACGCCCGTCCATCAGCTAGATGCGCACGTCAATTTCACCGAAATGCAACAGACTGGATTCTGTATCGCGTCGGGCATCAGCCAGCCACGGTTCCGCAACAACTGGGCCCAAAACACGTTCAGTGCCTATACGGATCGCCTCATCGAGCCGCTCGGCGACCGGTCGCCGAGGACCTCGAGACAACAGGTCAATATCTTCCGAGAGTCGAAGCTCTGGGAGCGCGGTGCGGGAGAGCGCAGTTCCGCCATAAAAGACAAAATCGTGGGCCCGCGGTGCGATAGCAGAGAGAATGACTGAGATGGCCCGATCGCGGTCCACCTGTGCAAACGAAACGCCAAAGCTCTTCGCCCAATAAACTCGCTCATCTGGCGCAGGCACATTTCTATTGACTCGGGCTCTGGACATGCCTCTCTCCCATACCTCGCAGTGCCATCTTGATCCTGCGCTGAGTCACCTTCGACAGTGCGCCCAGAAGCCGGCTGAGTCTTTCTGGGTCAGCACGGTCGTGGAGCACGGGGACAGCGGCAAGAGCCTCAGAGGCCATACCACCGAGGTTTGGTCGAAGGATCAACTCAATCATAGTTTGCTCGATAGTGGACACTAGAAAAGTGCCGAGGTTTCCAGTGACCGGGAGAGCGTCGATCTTGTCAACATTCCGAGTCGTGAAAACAACGTGACCGCCGGTCAGTAGGTCAACACCACGATGTTGTTCCGGTACGGCCACCACAGTAACCCCGATGGCTCGCGGAACGGCGTGCCAGTGCCGGGCGGCGCCTAGTCCAACAAGAATAGGGACCCTGTCACCGTATGCTGCCGTCGCGTAAGCCATAGCAGCCTCTTCAAATACAGGGATCCACCAGTCCCCGGGCGCCACGGTGTCTGGTACCGCCGTGTAGGTCCCCGGTGCGATTCGTTTCAGCAATCCCTGACGTTGAATCCGAACCACTTCTTTCTCGGGGTTTGCGTACACGCCGCGTAGCATCACTGGGCGTACGGTGCGCATGGGGGCCGACGTTATCGCTGTAGGCAAGCGTTGCACAATCCACCACCCCCTATGCAAGACACTACTTGTTAGGTAGTGTTTTGCATAGATAATTGGCATCATTCGGTCAGAGGCTCGCATCGTGGAGGGTATGGGCCTAGACGGAGACGGGGACCGCAAGTGGCGGGCTCGAGTGGAAGGGAACCCTCGCGATCCCGGGCCACTGTCATCACGGCTCGCACCATTCAGGCCCGCGGTTTTGCCTTAAGTTGAGCTTTTGATCAAACGCCGCCTACCTGATTGGGTCACAGATCGAGCACGAGCTCTCGCGGCTTATCCGGGTTAACGAGCATGCGTACTGACGCGTTAACCGCCATGCTGCTGAGGTGAATGTGTGGGATGGCATCACGCTGCTCAACCACATACTGCTCCCCATCAAGGCTGTATTTGACCGTGTACTTTATGACCGGCATCTCATCAACGTAGCTTCTGGTCTGCTCGGCAGCCGTGATCGTGCCGTACACCTTTCGGCCATTCTTCTGGAGCCGCTTGGTGAGTGCCGCACGCTTGGCTATTCGTCGGAAAGATGAAAAATGGAGCACTCCAACAAGCAACATCGCTGCGAGAGCGCCCGTTCCTTCACCTACGTTGCCATCCCAAAACTCGTAAGCACCCCACACGCCAAAAACGAGGATCATCGTCCACATCGTCGTCGATAGCCACCACATGCGAGTAAGCCTATCGCGATAGTTTGCTGTCGCTCCGGATATGAGCCAAACTAGATGCGCCTTCTGGCTGGTCACCGAAACGGCAATCGGCGAACTCGTACCCGCTCTGGGCCCATCGAAACGATCGCCCCAGCCTCAATGTCCTCCACCAATGCACCGAGATTAGTGAGAAGCACGTCCGCGATCTCCGCAGCCGTGACAACGTGCGGGATTCTCAAGAGAATGACTGAAGGAGTGCTGGCTCGGCTTTGCGCAAGAAGAACACTGAAATCAGAATCCTGCGAAACGATCGTGAACCCGTTAGCCGCGGCATAACTCAAGATTTCAGAATCGGTCGCAGAATGCATTCCAAGGTTTCGCACATGGCTAGCTTCAATGCCGTCTGCGGCAAGTAACTCGATCAGACGCCAAGACAAGTTCTGATCAAGAAGCAACCTCATGCTGTCCTATTGAGAGGCAAGTAGGACTCGGACTCGACGGCGGCTGCTGCATATTCAAGTGCCATGAATATGTCGGGCGCCTCGAGGTCTGGATGCTCATGCAGAATCTCGTCAACACTCAAACCATGAGCAACCATCCGCACAACTGTAGCGACAGGAAAACGCATTCCTCGAATCGTGGGTTGTCCAGCCATCACGGAAGGATCCACAGTAATGCGATCAAACATAACCATCCCTCCCCGTACAGCAATATACAGAAAATTGTGGAGCTAAGGGGACTCGAACCCCTGACCCTCTGCTTGCAAAGCAGATGCGCTACCAGCTGCGCCATAGCCCCGAGTGTTACGCGATGGGATCGGTAACCTCAGTCCACACTGCACGATCTTGATTGTTGCGCTCGATTTGCAGCCAAGCAGCATAACCAACGATCGCAGTCAGTGTAACGATCAGAAACTTTTTCATGGTTTCCTCTCTCAGTTCCCGCTCTCCCAAGCGAAACAGGCGAAGTCTCAATCAGTGGCACATGCCCTGATTGATTCCTACACCGTGGGCCTAGATGGACTCGAACCATCGACCTCAGACTTATCAGGTCTGCGCTCTAACCAACTGAGCTATAGGCCCCCGCGTTGCGGTGCTCCCTTTTGGGTGCCGAATTAGGTTACAACACCGGCTCTTCAGATGTCCAAGTGGTTGCTACCAACGCGACAGGAATCACTATTCGTCCGTCACGGCGATGCGCACACCACCAACCAGAGAGCTGATCAGGTTGTATACCAACGCCCCGATCGCGGTCAGAGCGGTGAGCAGAACAACGTCCAAGATCGCGATGATCACGGCGAAGCTCATCCACCGGCCAAACTCCAGATACTGCATGAACTCAAGGAGTTCCGCAGAGTTCAGAGTCTCCAGCAGGCCCTGCAGCTGCGAGAACACGTGAATGCCATCTAGCACAAACCAGATGACCGCCATGGCTACAACAACCATGAACGCGAACACAACGGAAAGGAGGAACCCCAGCTTAACGGCGGAAAGGATATCCACCTTGGAGATGGTCATCCGAATGCGCCGCAGGCCAACTTGCCGCTTCTTGGCCGCAGCCCCACCGTTCCCTACGCCAGCCTCGCCGCCGTTCTTCCCATTCTTGGGAGCCGCCGGATGGCCGCCCTGCCCTTGGGAGGCGGGCGGAATCGTGGGAGCCGGTGCTCCTGATTGTCCATTTGTCGGTTGCGCATGAGCCGATTGACCACTAGCCGATTGACCATTGCCCGCCGGCCCAGACCCACCGGCCGGTTCGTTGGCGCCGGAGGCCCCACCTGTTGAGCTGTTTTCCCCGGAAGCAGCAACCGGTGCCGCATCCTGCGGGATCCGCGTAGTTTCCGCAGCGGGGTTAGCGCTGCTTGCCTGTCCCACCGGCTGGCCACCCACGTGGGTAGGTGCCTGTGGGCTGTTCGCGGACTGGTTGTTATCTTCGCTCATCAAATCTCCGTAGCTGGGGCCTCCGGCAGCATCACGTCCATGCCGTCAGAAAGTCTTATTCGCCATCTTCCTCTGAAGTTTCTTCTTGATGTCCACCAGCATAGTCCGGCAACCCAGAAGCGCCGGGCTGTCCACTTTCCGAACCGCCGGCATACTTGGGCAGGCCACTGGCACCTTCGTGCTCCTTGTCAGATCCTCCGGCCGCTTTTGGCAAACCAGTGGGGCCCTCATACTCACGAGATTGCTCGTTCGTCGGGTTATGCTCATCCTTCTTGTGGTGCTTGGGGCTCATGTTTCACTCCGTTGTTTAGTCCGCATCCTCTTGGGTGAACGTATCGTTCCCTTCAGAGAGTACCGTCTGAGAATCCTCCGTGTCGGGACTCTCTGAACGATTGTCCCCATTTACGGGCTCAACCTCAAGAGCGGCAGCATCTGGGGTCCCGGCAACCGTCTCCAGTTCCTCTTCCAGTTTGCTTTCCACGTTGCGCGCAATGGCGATGATCCTGTCGGATTCATCCGGCCGCGTGAACGTGACACCCTGCGTGTTGCGTCCGGTAATCCCCACTTCGTCAACGGACGATCGTGTGACCTTGCCAGATTCCATGATGCTGAGAACTTCTTCACCGGGTTCGGTAATGAGGGCACCCACGAGGTCACCGCGCGCCTCGGTCAGCTTCGCCACCTTAATGCCAAGACCACCACGTCCTTGAATGCGATACTCATCAACATCCGTGCGCTTGGCGAATCCGCCCTCGGTCACAACAAAGACCTGAGATTCTGGCCGAATTACCTGCATGGCCAACAGCGAATCCCCGTCCCGGAACTTCATTCCGGTGACTCCTTGAGAAGCTCGGCCCATCGGCCGCAAGGCCGCATCCGTAGCGGTGAATCGTAGCGATTGCCCCTTGCGGGACACGAGAATGATGTCATCACCCTCATTGACCAGCGAGGCAGCTACCACCTGATCGGTCCCACCATCAGCGTGTTCGGCCAACCGGATCGCGATGAGCCCGGCAGCACGCGCCGAATCATAATCCCCGAGCCGGGTCTTCTTGACCTTGCCGTCACAGGTGGCCAGAACCAGATAATCGGCCTGAGCGTAATCCTTGAGAGTAATCGTGGAGGCGATGGTTTCACCGGGCTGGAACGCCAGCATGTTCGCCACGTGCTGGCCCTTGGCATCACGCCCGCCCTCCGGCAGCTCGTAACCCTTGGCGCGGTATACCCGCCCCAGATTGGTGAAGAACAGCTGCCAATCGTGAGTGGAGGCAACACCGAAGTGCTCCACCACATCATCCCCGCGTAGCTGCGCCCCGCGGATTCCCTTACCGCCACGGTGTTGCGCGCGGTACTCGGAGGCCTTCGTGCGCTTGACGAACCCGCCGCGAGTAATGGTAATCACCACGTCCTCTTCGGGGATCAGGTCCTCAACACTCATCTCCCCATCGAATGGGAGGATCGTTGTTCGGCGCTCGTCACCGTACTTGTCGCAGATCGCCTGAAGCTCCTGCGAAATGATCGAACGCTGGCGCTCTTCCTTGGCGAGAATGTCACGGTAATCCTCAACCTGAGCCAACTTATCGTTGAATTCATCAGTAATCTTCTGGCGTTCAAGGGCAGCCAAACGGCGCAACTGCATCTCCAGAATGGCGTTGGCCTGAAGCTCATCAATCTCAAGAAGCTCCATCAAACCAGATCGGGCCGCATCCACGGTGGGCGAGCGCCGGATCAACGCAATCACTTCATCCAACAAGTCCAGCGCCTTGAGGTATCCCTCGAGAATGTGTAGGCGCTTTTCCGCCTCGCGCAGCCGGTATGCGGTACGCCGCTGAATCACTTCGAGTTGGTGAGTGACCCAGTGGCGCACGAACCCATCCAGAGAAAGGGTTCGCGGCACGCCGTCCACCAGCGCAAGCATGTTCGCGGGGAAGTTGTTTTGAAGTTGAGTGTGCTTATAGAGGTTGTTAAGCACCACCTTTGCCACCGCGTCGCGTTTAAGGACGACGACGATCCTCTGCCCCGCACGGCCCGACGTTTCATCTCGAATATCTGCAATGCCGGGTAGGCGACCGTCGCGAATACCTTCGACCATGCGATCGAGAAGGCGATCAGGGTTAACCTGATAGGGAAGATCAGAGATGACCAAGCACTGCCTGTTGTGGATCTCATCAACTTCCACTACCGCGCGCTGGGTGATGGACCCATGTCCGGTCCGATACATGTCCTCAATGCCGCGCGTACCCAAAATCGTGGCGCCAGTTGGGAAATCGGGCCCCTTGATGCGGCGCATGAGCTCGCCTAGAAGCTCTTCCTTGGTGGCTTCTGGGTGCTGGAGGTACCACTGCACGCCCTCGGTCACCTCACGGAGGTTGTGAGGCGGTATGCGGGTGGCCATGCCCACCGCAATGCCTTCGGAACCGTTGACCAACAGGTTCGGGAAACGTGCGGTGAGGACCATCGGTTCCATGAGCGAACCGTCATAGTTCGCTTCAAAATCTACGGTATCTTCCTTGATGTCCCTGACCATCTCCATGGCCAGCGGAGCCATGCGAGCCTCGGTGTAACGGGGAGCGGCGGCGCCCAGATCTCCTGGGGTACCAAAGTTTCCCTGACCGGCCACGAGCGGGTACCGCATGGACCAAGGTTGGGCCAAACGCACCAACGTATCGTAGATCGCCGAATCACCATGGGGGTGGTAATGGCCCATGACGTCTCCAACGATCTTCGCGGATTTGGAGAACGAATTGTCCGGGCGATACCCGCCGTCGTACATCGCATACAGAACGCGGCGGTGAACGGGCTTCATGCCATCGCGGACGTCCGGCAACGCACGGCCCACAATCACGGACATGGCGTAATCCAGATAGGACTTCTCCATCTCACGCTGGAGGTCCACCTCGGTGATCGCGCCGTGGTTATAGATACTTGGGGAATTCACTTCATCACTCACGGTTTATCAGCCTTAGATGTCAAGGAAACGGACGTCGTGCGCGTTGCGCTGGATAAAGGATCTACGCGATTCCACATCCTCACCCATGAGAACCGAGAAGGTCTCATCAGTGGCTGCGGCTTCGCCAATAGAAACCTGCTTGAGGGTACGGAACTCCGGGTCCATGGTTGTCTCCCACAGCTCCTCGGCGTCCATCTCACCCAGGCCCTTATAGCGCTGGATTCGCTGGGATTCTTCCTTGGGCAAACGGTTACCCTTCTCCTTGCCTTCAGCAAGCTTGACATCCCGCTCACGGTCCGTGAACACGTAATCGTGAGGGGCGTTCGTCCACTTGAGGCGGTACAGGGGCGGCATCGCCAAGTACACATGCCCGTTCTCCACCAGCGGGCGCATGTAGCGGTACACGAGGGTCAATAGCAGGGTTGCGATATGCGAACCGTCAACATCCGCATCGGCCATGAACACAATCTTGTGGTAGCGCAGCTTGGAAAGATCGAAATCGTCACCAATGCCCGTTCCGAAGGCAGTGATGAGGCTCTGGATAGTGTCCGATCCAAGAGCGCGATCCAAGCGGGCCTTTTCCACGTTGAGGATCTTTCCACGGATCGGCATGATCGCCTGATGCTCAGGGTCGCGGCCATTGACGGCACTGCCGCCGGCTGAATCACCCTCCACGATGAAGATCTCGCATTCCTCCGGCTTACGGGAGGTGCAATCCTTGAGCTTTCCAGGCATCGCAGCTGATTCCAGAACGCTCTTACGCCGTGTAGCCTCGCGGGCCTTGCGCGCTGCAGCCCGCGCGGCAAACGCCTGACTGGCCTTACGGATGATGTCCTTGGCCTCGTTCGGGTGCGCATCCAACCAATCGGTGAGGTGAATACCCATTTGCTGCTGGACGAATGTCCGGGCTTCGGTGTTACCCAACTTGGTCTTGGTTTGGCCCTCAAACTGGGGGTTGCCTAGCTTAATGGAGATGATGGCGGTCAGGCCCTCACGGATGTCCTCACCGGAGAGGTTGGCGTCCTTATCCTTCAAGATGCCGCGATCACGCGCGTAGCGGTTCATGACGGAGGTCAGAGCAGCACGGAACCCTTCTTCGTGAGTTCCGCCCTCGGTGGTGTTGATGGTGTTGGCGAAGGTGTTCACAGTCTCGGAGTAAGCAGACGTCCACTGCATCGCCACCTCGCATTCAATGTGCCTATCCGAATCCTCTTCTTCGAAGTAGATAACGTCAGGGTTAACGATCTCAACCTTCTTGGTGGAGTTGAGATGCTTGACGTAATCGAGCAGGCCACCGGAATACATGTAGGACACGCTGCGGAACTTCTCTTCAGCGTTTTCTTCGCTCTCATCACCTGTGACTTCATCACCAGCAGCAGTGGCTGTTGGTCGCTCGTCCGTCAACGTAATGCGCAGGTCCTTGTTCAGGAAGGACATCTGGTGGAAGCGCTTGCGCAGGGTCTCGAAATCGTAATCGGTCGTCTCAAAGATCTCTGCGTTGGCCCAGAAGGTTTGCGTTGTACCCGTTTCATCCGTGGCCTCGCCGCGTTCCAAGGGTGCTACTGGGAAGCCATTTTCGTAGGCAATCCGCCACACGTAGCCATCGCGGCGTACCTCGGTTTCCATGCGTGAGGAAAGTGCGTTCACAACCGACACTCCTACACCGTGCAGTCCGCCAGAAACAGCGTATCCGCCCTGGCCGAACTTTCCGCCGGCGTGAAGCACGGTCATTACAACCTCAACGGCTGGCCGATGCTCGGTAGGATGATCGTCCACGGGAATGCCGCGCCCGTTATCGGTCACCCGTACGCCGCCATCACCCAGAATGGTGACTTCGATGTGATCGCAGTATCCGGCCAGCGCCTCATCAACGGCGTTATCTACCACTTCGTATACCAAGTGGTGCAGGCCGCGCTCCCCCGTGGAGCCGATATACATGCCTGGGCGCTTGCGAACGGCCTCTAGGCCTTCCAACACGGTAATGTTGGAAGCATCGTAGGATTGGTGCGGATCTACCGTTCCAACGTGATGTCCGGAAGAAGATTCCGGTAAACTAGTGTTGGAAACTTGTGAGACATCATCAGCCACTCTTGGCTACTCCTTCGCCGCGGTTCACAAGGCACGCTTTTTGGCCGTCAGGCCCGCGCACCTCGCTCTGGTAGGTCCCCACACAAAACAGGGCAGATTCCATTCTAGCACAATTTCCGTGCATTTCCGATTCATATGGGTGTCCTAACACGTCCGATCGGCACATTCGGATGAGACATCAAACACGTTGCATAATAGCTAAAATGGATTCCATGAAATCGGAGCCCACAGAAGCACTTAACCTCCTCACAACACTTGGGATTGACCATCGCTTGGTTCGTCACGCACCCGTCATGACCGTCGAGGAATCGATGACGAACGGGGTAGCGGCACAGATCGGTTCGGACGATCACCATGTCCTCAAAAACTTGCTCCTTCAGGAGAAAAAGGGCATGCTCATCCTCCTCATCGCACGTGGCGATCAGCGCGTGGATCTCAAGCTTGTTGCCACAGAAATCGGTTCCAAGCGGCTGAGCTTCGCCAAGCCAGAAACCGTAGAGCATGCCTTCGGCACACGTTCTGGTGCCGTTTCACTGTTCGATATGTTAGACGCACCGGCTCACGTACACCTCGCGATCGATTCCGGGATCTTTGACCTCACGGGCACAACTGGCTTCCACGCCGGCTCCAACGATTCAACCGTGGTGTTCAAGGTGTCCGATCTGCCAGCTGTCGCGGCAGCGATCCAGCCGGAGTACTCCTCTGTCCAGATCTGAGTCCACGCTTCCGTGGCGATTAGCCGGCCCGTTGCTTGTGCTCAGCTCGTCATACGCGAGTAGATCCGGATAATCCCGAGCGACTGCCGTATGCCGAGCTGAGATCCACGTATCACCTGCTCACCCGTACGTATCGCGGGGGCCACGGCCCGGCACAGAGTACTTTCCGTGCTTCCACGAGGGGCGATACGGCCCGAGCACTTTAATCTCCTTGACCACGCCTTCGCCAACTTCTTCGGCAATTCGCTGATCCACGGTGGCCAGTAGCGCCTTGATCTGCGTTTCCCACGAGGTGGATGAGGCCCGAAGGGTGAGCACGCCATCGTCCCCAAAAGATTCCACTGCGCAGTGCCGCGCCACATTCGGTCCCACGATTTCGTCCCAACGCGCCGCAACAGAGGCGATCTCCAGCCGCTGCCCCCACCCATGATCGCGCACAACCCGCGATAACAGCATGCTGATGGATTTGGGGTCACGGCGCGACGGCTTGGCACCCGATCCCACATCACCCCAGCCGGGCCCGGGAGTGAACACTTCATCGCCCAGTGGCTCGGAGGCATCCTGTGCCTCCTTGGCAGCCGCGGCCGCACTGGGCCGGCGCGTGCGGACCTCCCCATGAGCAAACGCGGCCTGCCTTGCCCGATCTAGGGCGCTCAGGGCAAGAATATCCCCGTTTCGTTCAGCCGCTTGGCGCTTGGCCTGCTCGACCTTGTCATTCATCGTTCTTGGTACTCATCGGCTCCACGCTGCCCTCATGCACGAGGAAGCGATCCCCGCTCAGCTCCTCTGGCAGATCATCACCCACTGCCGCGGTGACAAACACCTGCTGGGCTTCCAACACGATCTCCGCCAACCGCTCGCGGCGCTTGGCATCGAGCTCCGCGAAAACATCATCCAATATCAGGATGGGCTCGCCGTCGTCGGCCCACTCCCCCGATGAATCCTCGCGCAGAAGCTTCCACGCACCCAACCGCAAAGCCAACGTATAACTCCACGATTCGCCGTGGGATGCGTACCCTTTTGCCGGTAACGTCCCGAGGTTCAGAACAAGCTCGTCGCGGTGGGGGCCAACGAGGTTGACCCCGCGCGCAATCTCCTGATCGCGGCGCTCAACCAAGGCGGAAAGGATCTGGACCTCAGTCAGCTCCACGTCCGTGAGATCGTCCTCATGGTTGATGATGGTCCGAACCGCGGCTTCCCCACCTTGTGGATCGTGGATCTGTTCGGCGGAGGGCGGCGAGTACATGTTCTTAGTGGCACTGTCCGCGTAATCAATCCGCGCATCCCCCGCCAGGCCGGAGCGCCCAGAGACGATCTGGTAGTAGCCGGCCACATGCGGGCGCAACCCGGAAATAATCTGGGCACGGGCCGCCGTGATCTGCGCACCCAGCTTCGCCAGCTGAACGTCCCATACGTCCAGCGCTCCGGCGTCAACGGTCCCCCCGCGCCTGCGCTGCGCACCCAGAGACTTCAGGAGTGCCGAACGTTGTCGCGTCACCTTCTCGTATTCAGCCTTAACCCCCGCCATGCGCGGCTTCATCTGGATCATCAGATCGTCCAGAAAACGGCGCCGCTCGCCCGGATCCCCGCGAATCAGCTCCACATCCTCTGGAGCAAACGTCACGGTTCGCACGTGTCCCAGCAGTTCGGCCGGCCGCACGTTGCCTCGGTTGATACGGGCCCGGTTCGCCCGCCCAGCGAAGATCTCCACTTCCACCGTGGTGGGGTGCTCCCCGTGAACCACCTTGGCTTGAATGACCCCGGCGTTGGCCCCTTGGCGCACCAGGGCGTTATCGGACGCCACACGGTGCGAGGAGAGCGTGGCTAGATAGCCGATCGCCTCCACGATGTTCGTTTTCCCCTGCCCGTTCTCTCCAACAAAGGTTGTAATCCCCGGCGATAGCCTGAGGACAACCTGCCGGTAAGAGCGGAAATCGGAAAGAGCCAGATCTGTGAGATACACCAGCGCCTCCGTTACCTACGCTTTCCTACGCTTGATTCCTTCCGTGAGCGCCCGCCTCCGTGAGCGCCCGCGAACGCACACCTACGCGTGCCAACTTTCGCGCGCTAGCCTCCGTACACGCGAATCGGCATGAGGAGCAGTCGGAAATCTTCGGAATCATCTCCAGATTCCTCGGCCTGCGCCGTCAAAACGGCCGGCTTGCTCGGATGGGTGAAGGAGAGGCGGATGAATTCGGCGTTGACGGCGCTCAGCCCTTCCTGCAGGTAGGAGGGGTTGAAGGCCATCGCGATGTCCTCGCCGATGAGGGTGGCCGGAAGTGCTTCGCTCGTTTGCGCGTTATCTCCCTGACCGGCCTCCAGAACAACCTGGCCCTCGCTGAAGGACAGGCGCACCGCGGAATTCTTTTCCACCACGAGGCGCGCACGCTTGATGGCATCCAGCAGTTCCGTCCGGCGAATAACCGCGTGTCCGTTGGTCTCCGAGGGGAAGAGGTTGCGTACGGGCGGGTAATCGCCTTCGATCAGGCGGGCCACGCTACGGCGCCCGGCCGCCTCAAATCCCACCATTCCCGCGCGCCCTGCGGTATCGATGGACACGTCCACCTTGCCAACAGAACCCAAAGACTTTGCAATGTCTGCCAGGCGCGATGCCCGCACAAGAATCCGTGCCGAATACTCTTCATCGGCCGGATCCCACGTCAAATCGCGAACCGCCAAGCGGTACCGATCGGTGGCCATGAGAGAGACGTTCTTGCCGCTGATCTCGATGCATGCCGAAACAAGAAGCGGCAACGTATCGTCATTCGATGCAGCCGAGACAACCTGCGTCACGGCCTCCTGCCACTGCGCACCATCAACCGTTCCTGTAATTTCAGGAAGCGCGGGAAGCTCCGGATAATCCTCGAGCGGCATGGATTGCATCGATATGTGCGAAGAGCCGCACACGATTTCCAACTTGGATCCGGACACTTCCAAATCGATCGGCTTATTCGGCAAGGCCTTCGCGAAGTCCGAAAGGAGCCGGCCGTGAACAAGAATGGTTCCAGCTTCGTCAACGGCGCCCTCGATCACCGCGTGGGAGGAGATATCCGGATCATACGAGCCCAGAGCGACGGTCCCATCCGCCTCCGCTTCGATGCGAATTCCAGCCAATACGGGCAAGGAAGGCCGGGTTGGGATGGTCCGGGCAACCCAGGACACAGCGTCTGCAAAAACGTCATGTTCAACGCGAAGCTTCACAGTAAATCTTCTTTCTGACGAAACGATACTGTCCCAACTTTACGCGAGAAATGACAGGACTCATGCCGGTTCGGGAGTCAAAGCCGATAAAGGACAGATTTGTAATTACCAGTTTTGCTCTCTCCGGCCATTCCATGCGCGTTGTAATGACACGGGATGTGGGACCAGATTTCTTGTAATTCTCCTCGTGCTGGGGCCCGCGGATTTTTTACGCCGACGCCGACGGCCTCCCCCACACGAGGGCATCACACAACTGAGTGATCGAGCGTGTGGGTAGGCGATGAGGCTGCCGGGAGTGGTGGGAAGAAGGGACGGGAGGAATGGCTGGCAGTCCACGATCAGATGTTTCATGCTCGGTCTCTTAGTTTAGTTGTAGTTATAGGGGCTGTGGAACTTGTGGATGGGTGTTCGAATGACCGAGATAAATAGGGAAAGTCGGCCATTGTAGTGGGGATAACTCGTGCGGGTGGCTGTGGATAGGGATAAGTGGCTGTGGATGAAACATTTGCCTCTAGGAACTTTCCACGGAACGGTGTCATTTATCCGCATGTAGAGGTGCGCGAATCACAAGATATGCACAGAATCTGTGGATTGCGCTCTTTTGGCGTTAAGGGGCCAAAACATGAGGTCTCGGAGCTTTGTCGCGTGTGGGACAGCGGGCGCGCAGAAGTGGCAAGCTGTCGTCCATCGGGTTTGGAACGAGCAAATGCGTGGTGAATCGGTGGCCGGAGCAGATCACATCAGATAGGACGGCCCTTCAGATAGGACGGCCCTTCAGACAGGATGGCCCGAGAAAGGAGCAAGCGCGGTGAAGCAAGCCCCGGTTCTTACTGGGGCTGCTGGTTCTTACTGGGGCTGCTGGGCCGCTTGCTTAATACGGCTGGTTAACTCTGAAACCTGGTTATACGTGGTTTGCTTTTGCGCCATCTGCTTATCAATCTTGCGATATG
>NZ_JBQCZW010000018.1:41505-47070 GCF_052089425.1 Ancrocorticia sp.
ACCTGGTTATACGTGGTTTGCTTTTGCGCCATCTGCTTATCAATCTTGCGATATGCGTGCATGACAGTCGTGTGATCGCGGCCGCCGAAGATCTCTCCGATCTTCGGCAAGGAAAGCTCCGTCATCTCGCGGCACAGGTACATCGCGATCTGTCTGGCAATCACGAGGCTCCTAGATCTGTCCGTGGACGTCAAATCCTCGATTGATAGCTGGAAATAGCTGGCGGTTTGTCCCATGATGAGGCTTGCGGTGATCTCGATGCTGTCTGGGTTGGAGATGAGATCCTTCAACACCATTTCGGACAGGGTGAGATCTACTGGTTGGCCCGACAAATCCGCGAAGGCGGTGACGCGCCGTAGCGCACCCTCCATCTCTCGGATGTTGGTGGTCATGTTCGTCGCGATGTACTCGTGAACTTCGCGGGGAACGCGAATGCCGTCCGCGCTGGCCTTCTTTTCGAGGATCGCGATGCGAGTTTCAAGATTGGGGCGATCAATGCTGGCTGTCACGCCAGAGTTAAATCGCGAAAGCATGCGTTCCTCGAAGCCATTCAACAAATTGGGGGCAACGTCAGAGGTGATCACAATCTGTTTATTGGCATTCGTCAGGGCGTTGAACGTATGAAAGAACTCCACCATGGTGTCCTCTTTGCCGCCGATGAACTGAATATCATCGATCAAAAGGATGTCTACGGAACGGAACTGATCCTTGAATTCGTTCATCTTGCCGTTGCCGAGCGAATTGATAAACAGATTGAGAAACTCTTCGGAGCTTACATATCGAATCTTGCTGTGGGAGTACAGGCTGAGCGCGTAGTTTCCAATCGCGTGCATCAAGTGCGTTTTGCCCATCCCGGAATCCGAATAGAGAAACAATGGGTTGTACGTGGTACCAGGAGATTCAGCTACTGCTAGTGATGTGGCAGTAGCGAAGCGGTTGGAATCACCAATGACAAAATTGTCGAACAAATAACGCGGGTTGAGGCGCGCTTGTGCCAGCAAGGATTGGTCTTGAGGCGAATGGTAGGAATCACCGGATTGATAGAGAGCCTCGCGATACCTCGTGTTTCGGGAATCCCGGTCATGGTAGGAGGCTTCATTCGGTGAGGACGTGGCCTCGTTGTGATATTGACGTTCGGTTTGCGGCGCTCGGCTCTGCCGCTGTCCACCGTAGGAGGCTTGGTCAAAGTTCTCTGCCGCTGTCCGTTCACTTCTTCCTTGAAAAGAATCGTGGGGATCAACAAGAGATACAGATGTATCGCTGTAGCGGTCGCTTCGCTCAGCCTGAAAATCCCGGCCATCGGATGTGTCAGCGTAGCCACCATCTGGATACGACGTGCGCTGCTCGGCAAATCGCTCAGGGTGTGGGTGGTCCGTGCGGCGATGAGCGAAAGGATCCTCGTCGTTTGGCTGGGCCGGCATGTCATTGATTGAAGGGTCAACTGAAATCATGAGACGGATGGTGTGCCCGAGGATTGCGGAGACCTTTTCGGTCATACGGTCTGCCACGTGATCTTCAATCCAAGATTTCACGAACTCCGAACCCACGGCAATCATGAAAACATCATCAACCGCAGCAAGTGGGTGTGCCATGCGGACAAAAGCGGTTTGAGAATCCGAGAGTCCGCCTTCATCGCGGAGAAGTTCGGTAGCTGCCTGCCAAGTGGCCTTGGCCGGGTTGCCGTCACTCATACCTACTCCTCATTGGGATCTTGCGTCACTGTCCAGTACAACACCACCAGAAAACACGCGCGCTCGCACGAGTCTTTTGCGTGCGGTATCGCTATCCTAGGCGACAAATTAGCTTCGTGCACAACTGTTATCCACACACTTGTCCACATCTGTGGAAATTACATGTTTGTCATTTGGGCTCCGAAATTCTGAGAATCTGGGAGCGTTCCGCGAAAAGACATATCCACTGCACGTTTCCACCGATGTGGATATGTGACCAACGGTGATTTCAAAGGCAGTTTGGTACGTGAGGTTGGCGTGAGATACGTGTCACCACAACCCGGTTTTTCATTGACCCACTAAGGAATAATCGCGTAAAGTCGCCTAGTCATGTGTGCGCTGATGTGTGCACTGTTCATTAACGCGAGCAACACGCTCGCCCAATCAATGTGGGAGTACAACCGTGGTCAAGCGGACTTTCCAGCCGAATAATCGTCGCCGTGCCAAGGTGCATGGCTTCCGCAAGCGCATGAGCACCCGCGCCGGTCGTGCAGTACTTGCGAACCGTCGCCGCAAGGGACGCCACTCTCTCTCGGCCTGAGCATTGCTTCCTGCCGCCCACCGCATGAGGCGATCGGCGGAATTCGCGATTGCTTCCCGTGGAGCTCGTGGTGGTGCCAAGAGAGTTTTGGTCTCCGTCGCAGAAGCACCAGCTGAGCCTTTAGCCGGCCTTCACAGCGTGAAGGTCGGCTTCATCGTGCCAAAAAGTGTGGGCAACTCCGTGGTTCGCCACCGCGTCTATCGCCAACTGCGCCACCTTATGCGTGAGCGATTGGTGGAATTTCGTCAGGGCGATCTGGTGACTGTCCGTGCCTTTCCATCGGCCAAGGATTCAACGTCTGCTCAACTGGGACTGGATTTGGACCTTGCCATCCGCAAAGCCTCACGCAAACACCGCGCGGTACATGGTGCCGATGGTGAGGTAGCGCCGGGTTCTGGTGGGTCACAGTGATGTGGATCGCGGCACGTAACCTGATGAGTCTCTTTGATTGGCGCCCGTGGTGTGCCGGTCGAATAGGTCAGGTGGAACCATGAAGAACCCTGTCACGGCGTTGGTTCAAGCAGTTATCCGGTGGTATCAGCGTTCGATTTCCCCCGGAATACCGCGGCGGTGCAGGTACAGTCCAACCTGCTCGCAGTACGGGCTTCAGGCGCTTGAAACTCACGGGCTGTTCAAAGGTACACTGTTGAGTGCATGGCGCCTTCTTCGGTGTAACCCGTGGAGTCAGGGCGGCGTTGACCGGGTTCCACCGCATGGAGCATGGCCTTCGAAACCGCTTGATTACGACGGCTTGATGGACTTGTACCGAAATGAAGACCTTACACAACATACGTAATCCGAGAGCCTTGCCAGATCACTGAGGTCATTGCGGCAAGGATCAGCTCACCTAGTCCGTGCGGGCATATCGCCCGCAGCAAGCGAAAGAGAAGAAGCCCCGTCATGGATACAATCCTCGCCCCGATTATGTGGCTCGTTTCGTATGTCATATACGGCGTTCATTATGGGCTCACTAGCCTGGGGATGGATGCTGGGTCAGGTCCCGCTTGGGTCTTGTCCATTGTTGGCCTGACCATCATCGTGCGTCTGATTATCCTCCCGCTCTACAACAAGCAGATCAACGCCACGAGGCAAACCCAAGTTCTTCAGCCGGAGATCCAGAAGATCCAGAAGAAGTACAAGGGTAAGAAGGATCAGGTTTCCCAGCAGCGCCAGCAGGAAGAGATGACGGCGCTGTACAAGAAGCACGGCACCTCACCATTCGCTTCCTGCCTTCCGCTCCTAGTTCAGATGCCTATTCTGTTCTCGTTGTTCCGGGTGCTCTACGCCTTCCCGGCCATTGCAGCCGGGGAACGCGGCGATCTTGGCCCGATCAACAGTGACGTCGCGGTGGAGTTTGAGAATTCCACCGTGTTCGGAGCTCCCCTTTCAGCCTCGTTCGGTGCCGCTGGTGAAACAGCCGATCCCCTCAACGTCCGTATCGTTGCCGCTGTTCTTGTGTTGTTCATGGTGGTGTCCATGTTCTATACACAAAAGCAGTTGACCATGAAGAACATGCCAGATTCTGCGATGGATCCCAACAATCCGGCATTTAAGACACAGAAGTACATGCTCTATGGCATGCCGTTCATCTACTTGTTCTCTGGTGCGGCTTTCCAGGTGGGTGTGCTTGTCTACTGGGCAGCTGGCAACATTTGGAACATCGGGCAGCAAACGTGGTTCATTCGGAACAACCCGACTCCAGGGTCTCAGGCCTACAGGGACCGCGAGGAGCGGCTTCGGAAGAAGCGCTTGCGTAAGGGACTGACTGAAGAAGAAATCGAGACTCTGGAAGCTGAAGAAGCGTCAAGGGGTCAGCGGCAGCAGCCTATGAGCAAGGAACGCGCCAAGAAGGTCGGTGTGGACAAGGATGATCCGCAGGCTGTCCATTCGCCTGAGGAACCCGAAGAGGATGTTGACCCCTCAGAGGTGAGGGGCAAGGACGGGCTCACTGACGCGGAGCGTGCCAAGAAGCGGTACGAGCGCCGTCAGGCAGAACGGGCGCGCTCCAAGGCAAAGCAGGAGCAACGTAATAAGAAGGCGCAGCAAAACAAGAAGAAGCGTAATTTTTAGCCTGAGGCGCTTGCCAACGGTGGTCTTGTCAAGAAAGAGGAAGTTCTCATGAGTGAGTCAACTGATAAGAGTGAACTGGTTAAGAACCTTGATGAAGAGGGCGATGTCGCAGCTGACTATCTGGAAGAGCTGCTTGATATCGCGGATCTAGACGGAGATATTGAGATCTCGGTTGAGGCTGATCGGGCATCTCTAGCCGTCCTGTCGGAGGGTGAAACAGACCCCCGGTTGAGGAAGCTTGTGGGGCGCGAGGGCGAAGTATTGGAGGCTCTCCAAGAGCTCACACGGCTTGCTGTCCAGTCCCAGACTGGTGAGCGGAGCCGTCTCATGCTGGACATCGACGACTTCCGGAAGAACCGGCGTGCGGCGATTTCCGCAATTGCTGAGGATGCCGTGAGTTCGGTTCAGGAGAGTGGCGATCAGGTTGAGCTCGACCCGATGAATCCGTTTGAGCGCAAGGTCGTACACGATATCGTGGCCAAGGCCGGACTTGTTTCTGACTCAAAGGGTGTGGGTCCAGCGCGCCATGTTGTCGTGAGGCCGGCGGCCGCGGACGCAGCTTCAGAGGCCGGCAACGCTCAGGACGATACCGTTACCACCGAAGCTAACGCTGAGGCCTAGGCCCAGCCGAAGTTTGTGTCATGGCGCGTCTCTATGCGTGCCTTAACTAGAGGGTGTGGTATCCGTGGTTGAATCAGCGCCGGTAGGCGGTGCCGAGCACTTCGGCACCGCCTGGGGCCAGCTGAACCTGTTCGCTGACATGATTGTTCGTGAAGGCGAGGTCAGGGGATTAGTTGGCCCCCGCGAACTGGATCGGCTGTGGACACGGCACATTCTCAATTCGGCTGCCGTCTTGGACTTCATCCCCACGGAGGGGACGATCATCGATGTTGGATCGGGCGCGGGCTTTCCGGGCCTAGTGGTTGCCATCTGCCGTCAGGACTGCAGGGTAAATCTTGTGGATTCGATGGAGAGGCGATGTGACTGGCTGCGGGATGCGGTTGACGAGCTGTCACTGAACAATGTTGTGGTGACGAATGCACGCTCAGAGAGCCTTGTTGGGAAGGTTTCCGCAGACGTTGTGACCGCTAGGGCTGTCGCCCGGGTGAACAAGTTGCTGGGGTGGACGATGCCACTACTTAAACCGGGTGGTTCACTTATCGCTTTGAAGGGCGTATCGGTGGATAGCGAGATCGACGATGCGGTACCTCAACTCAAGAAGTT
>NZ_JBQCZW010000019.1:0-5613 GCF_052089425.1 Ancrocorticia sp.
TTACACGCCCGCCACCTCACGATGATCGCCATCGGAGGCGCGATTGGTACCGGGCTATTCGTAGCCTCGGGCGAAACGATCTCCACAGCTGGTCCCGGAGGCGCCCTCGTGGCCTACACGGCCATCGGGCTGATGGTGTACCTCCTCATGCAGTCTCTGGGTGAGATGGCAACCTACCTCCCTGTGGCCGGTTCGTTCGAGGAGTATGGGCGCAGGTTCGTCAGCCCGAGCTTCGGCTTCGCGATCGGGTGGAACTACTGGTACAACTGGGCTATCACTGTGGCCGCGGAACTGGCGGCCGCCGCCCTTGTCATGAAGTTCTGGTTCCCAGATACTCCGGGCTGGATGTGGTCGGCCGTCTTCCTCACCGTGCTGGTAACACTCAATGCGCTCTCGGCACGTGCCTACGGAGAAGGCGAGTTCTGGTTCGCTCTGATCAAGGTTGTGACAGTCGTTGTGTTCCTCGTTTTGGGGCTCTTGATGATTCTTGGAATCTTCGGCGGCTCTACTCCCGGATTCTCCAACTGGACAGACGGTGAGGCTCCATTCGTCAACGGTGGCATGGGAATTGTTGCCGTGTTTATGGTTGCAGGGTTTAGCTTCCAAGGAACGGAACTCGTGGGAGTTGCCGCAGGCGAAGCTGAGAATCCGGAAAAGACCGTTCCTCGTGCCATTCGGACGATCTTCTGGCGTATCCTCTTGTTCTACATCGGCGCGATCGTCATTATCGGCTTCCTCGTGTCCTACACGGACCCGAATCTGCTGAAGTCTGATATCTCAGATATTTCGGTTTCACCGTTCACTTTGGTGTTTGATCGGGCGGGTGTGGCCGCTGCGGCAGCGGTGATGAACGCCGTTATCCTCACTTCGGTCCTCTCCGCTGGCAACTCCGGTCTGTACGCCTCCACCCGTATGCTCTACGCACTCGCGTGGCAGGGGAGCGCCCCGAAGATCTTCAAGAGCACGAGCTCGCACGGTGTACCCATCCCCGCGCTGATCGCCACCACGCTCGTGGGCGCGATGTGCTTCATATCCTCACTCGTCGGGGATGGGCAAGCCTACATATGGTTGGTGAACGCCTCTGGGCTGGCAGGGTTCATCACATGGATGGGCGTTGCGTGGTCTCACTGGAAGTTCCGAAAAGCGCTCCAAGCTCAGGGGCATGATCCATCCGAACTGCCCTATCGCGCAAAGTTCTATCCGGCCGGGCCCATCATTGCGCTCATCATGTGTACGGTTGTGATTGTGGGTCAGGGCTACGATGCCATGTTCGGTTCTCACGATTTCACCGCGCTGATTTCCAGCTATATCGGGCTACCGCTGTTCTTGGCCCTGTGGGCAATCCATAAGTGGAAGACGGGTTCGAAGCCAGTGAGAGCAGAAGAGGCGAATTTGGAGCGCCCGGGCCGCTCCTAGGGCAGTTTTCAACGTCAAGAAGGGGCGCCCCGCCGGGCGCCCCTTCTTCCTACGCGCTATGACTTAGCGGAGAACCAAGCCGTCGGTCTTCGCCACGGCGTTTGCGAGACGATCGGCGACATCCTGCCAGTTCGCGATATTCCAGATTGCCTTGACGTAATCTGCCTTGACGTTGAGGTAGTCAAGGTAGAACGCGTGCTCCCACATATCCAGCATGAACACGGGGGTCTGCGCCACAGGGACGTTGGCCTGCTGATCGAAAAGCTGGAAGATGTTCAGCTTGCCGGAGATGGAATCGTAGGCGAGTACTGCCCAGCCCGAACCCTGAATGCCGGTTGCGGCTGCGGTGAACTGTGCCTGGAACTTTTCGAAGGAGCCGAATGCATCGTTGATGGCCGCTTCGAGCTCACCTTCGGGGCGTCCGCCGCCATCCGGGGACAGGTTCTTCCAGAAGATTGAGTGGTTGGTATGGCCACCAAGGTTGAATGCCAGATCCTTGGAGAACTGGTTGATCTTCGAAAGATCGCCAGCCTCACGCGCGGCTGCAAGATTCTCGATAGCGCTGTTGGCGCCGCCTACGTAGGTGGCATGGTGCTTATCATGATGCAGCTCCATGATCTTTCCAGAGATGTGCGGCTCAAGCGCTGAGTAATCGTAGGGAAGCTCGGGAAGAGTGTAAATAGCCATCTGTATCCTCCATAACGTTGTGGGCACGTAGCCCGATGTAGCTCTCAAACGGCGTCCGTAGAAGGCGGCGAGCACCGCATGAAGCCTTGGCTACAAGTATAGGGACCAATGTCCTGTAGCGTTAGGGTGTATGGCGAGATTCAGCCATTAGCCAAGGTATCCGAGGGCAGTGGAAGAATGATCCGACGGGCGGGCGCATCACCGGGCCGCGGAAATCGCTACTATAGTGTGGTGGCACAAGAGCTAACTATGACGCATACCTTGGAGGTAGATATGGCTGAGGATCTCGCGCAAACAGCTACGCGCACGGTCAACGTACTGGTGTGTTCGGATGATTCTGCAACACGCCAAGAGGTCCTGACGGCCGTTGGCCACAAGGCTGGCCCCTCACTCCCGGACATTACGTGGCAGGAGGCCGCAACTCCGGATATGGCGCGCGCCTACGTTGAGCAGGGCAACTTCGATCTGTTGATCTTGGACGGAGAATCCCCGAAGCTTGGCGGCATGGGACTGGGAAAAATGATCCACGATGAGATCGATCCAGATATCCCGTTTATCGTGATTCTCGGGCGCCCGCAGGATGAGTGGTTAGCGCGGTGGTCTGGCGCTGCCGCCGCCGTGTCCTTCCCGATCGATCCGCGCGAACTCGCAGGCACGGTAGATTCGGTTCTCACCCGCAAGCTGAGCTGATGGCCGAGTTCACGTGGCCGGGTCTGATCTCCTCACTGATCGATCACGAGGATCTGCCAGCCGAAGGTACGGCATGGGCGATGGATCAGGTGATGTCAGGGGAAACATCGCCCGTGGTTCTCGCAGGCTTTCTCACTGCGCTTGCAACGAAGGGTGAGACACCCGATGAACTGAGGGGCCTTGCCGATGCGATGCTCGCTCACGCGGTGCCGGTCCGCGCGACGGGTCCCATTCTGGATATTGTCGGCACCGGCGGCGATCGCCTCAAGACAGTCAATATCTCAACGATGGCATCACTCGTGATTGCTGGGGCTGGCATTAGCCTTGTCAAGCACGGCAATCGAGCGTCCTCGTCCGCTTCAGGTTCGGCTGATTGCTTAGAGGCTCTGGGCGTTAATCTCCAGATGTCCGTTGAGGATGTGGAACGGTGTTTTGCCGAACTTGGCATCACGTTCATTTTCGCGAACGTGTTCCACCCCTCCATGCGCTTCGCCGCTCAAGCGCGGCGTGATCTGGGAGTCCGCACAGCCTTCAACATCCTTGGGCCTCTAACGAACCCCGCGCGGCCCTCAACCAGCGTGATTGGTGTGACCAGTGAGGCGCACGCTCCCATCGTGGCCGGTGTGCTAGCCGAACGCGGCACTAATGGGCTCGTTTTCCGTGGGCGCAACGGCATGGACGAACTATCGGCTGCTTCCCCCAACCAAGTGTGGGAGATTCGCGGCGGTACCGTTGGCTACTCGGAGCTAGACGCCGTCAAGGATTTAGGATTGGCGCAGGCCAGCGTTGACGATCTTCGCGGCGGCCAAGCCGAGGAAAACGCGGCGATAGCCCGAGGCGTCCTCACAGGGATCAAGGGCCCCGTTCGCGACGCCGTGGTGCTCAACGCAGCAGCTGGGATTGTGGCCGATGGCCGCAATACTGGTGTCCAGCCAGAAGACGGCACGCTGGCCGAGCGTTTGCGGGCCGGGATCACTCTGGCGGAGCAGACCATCGATTCGGGCGCCGCCAACGATCTGTTGACCCGCTGGGTGAATTTCTCGGCTGGCGTCAGTGCCTGAAGGAGACGCCTCGCACCGGTTGGCGCGAGCATTTGACCATCTTTTCGTTGGCCAACCTCTTGCCGTTTCTTCGCCTCAAGGCAGGTTCTCCAGTTCCGCGGAGCTGATTGATGGCGCCACGCTCACCAGCACACACGCCGTGGGAAAGCACCTCTTTCTGGGGTTTGACGGCGCAACCACGCCGCGCTGGATACACGTGCACCTTGGCCTGTACGGATCGTGGCGCTTTTCTGGCGATTCAACCTTCGAAGGGCCGGCCTCAATTGGGGCACCACGGCGCATCATGGCACCCAGCACCACGAGCGGCGATGCGCAGTGGCAAGCCCCGGCTCCCGTGGGGCAGGTCAGGCTGCGTTTACGGGGCCAGCACGGCGTGGCAGACTTGTCGGGGCCCAACCGCTGCGAGCTCCTCAGTGATGAGGAGCGCATCTACGCCGAGGCAAAGCTAGGTCCCGATCCGCTGGGCCAACAAGCCCATTCGCCCACATCGGAGGCGGAGTTCATCACCCGCGTGCGCGGGCGCCGGCGTGCCATCGGAGAGTTGGTCATGGATCAGTCCATCGTGGCGGGTGTTGGGAACATCTATCGGGCCGAGGGCCTATTCATCGCGGGAATTTCGCCCACCCGGCGCGGTGATCGCGTATCGGCGGCCCGGCTTGCCGCCCTGTGGCAGCACTTCTGCGTTCTCATGGAGCGAGGGTTGGACTGTGGCAGGATCGAAACCGTATCACCGCAGGACGCACCCGTCCCGCCGCTCCCTGACGATCCGGAGGCCTCCCGCTGGTACGTGTATCACCGCACGGGCCGGCCATGTTTGCGGTGCGGAACGCCGATCAGCGAGAAGCTCATGCAGTCCCGGCGCCTGTTTTGGTGCACGGGCTGCCAGCGTTGAGCATCAGTCCAGCCCGATGTGGAAGGCCTCATCCAGCATCTCTTGGGAGTAGGTACGGAACGCCAAATACGTGGTGATGCCCGTGACGCCCTCGACCTTCCCGATGTGATCGGAAATGACGGTAGCCAAATCCTCGTGGGCGTTCACCCGTACCATGGCAATCACATCGTGATCTCCGGTGACCGAGAATGCCTCTGACACGCCCTCCACGGCGGCGATCGCTTGAGCGGCCTCGGGGATCAGTGAAACGTCAACATCAATGTGAACGATAGCGGTGAGCATGGTGCCTTCTTTCGTGTAGTACGTCCTGAAACTCTAGTTTAGGCCAGCACTTAGTGTAGAGCAGGCAGCGGCGCCTGTTTGGGAACGCGGTGGCGCGCGGGGGAGCGGCGCGCCAGTGCGAGCGGGCGCTCCCCGTCAAACTCCAGAAGCCGCGTGTTGTCCCTCCACAGCCAGCCCAGAAGGATGTCAGATTCTTCGATGTGCGCTGCCCCTCCCGCGATGTCCGGACGCGAAACGGCTGGACAGCTCTCAGCAAGCGCTTCGGCCACGAGGGGAACGTCCTGGTCCGCACGTGCTACCACGGTACCGACGAGGCGCCCATAGCGGATCACGGCGATCTCCCACCCGTGCTTCTCACGTGCGGCCGCGATGATTTCAGGAGCTGTGAGCATCGGAATGAGCCGTTCCTTGCGCTTGCTGACGGACATCAGGGAGGCCACCCGGTCCCGTTCCGTTGCCGCTTGTTCAAAACGTTCGGCGCTTGCCAACGCGGCCAGCCGCTCCATCTGCGCCTCCCAGATCCAATCGCACCCCCCGCCCAGAGCGGCGCTGGCCCGCTCCACAGCCGCAGAATCCGCCCCGGAA
>NZ_JBQCZW010000019.1:5713-12575 GCF_052089425.1 Ancrocorticia sp.
GGAGGCCTCCAGCTGGGTGGCCGTTGAGGTGGCCTCCACGGATACGGCAAGATCCACCATCTCGGCCATACGCTTGCGCTTTTCGGCGGCCGTGAAGTACTGGCGCACCCGCTTGTATACGTTGACGGAAGTCCCCACATACATGACGGCGCGATCCGGCCCAATGAATCGGTACACTCCGGGAGTGTGTGGCAAGTTGGCCGCGAGGGTTACCTTGGCGCGCCGCGCCGGCGGCACTGGATCGCTGGCCGTTGCCAGATCCTCGATATGGGTGACGCCCAGTGGCCCCAACCGCGCGAGGATCGCATGCAGCACATCCACCGTGGCACGAGCATCATCAAGCGCGCGATGCGTAGGGGTGACCGTGGCTCCGCACAGCCGGGCGAGGGTGCCAAGCTTGTAGTTTGGCGTCTCGTCCTTCGTGAAGGCACGCCGCGCCAGCTTCACGGTGTCCGCCACGCGCACCCGTGGCCAGGCCATCGAGAGCCCGGCCGCCGCCGCTTTGAGATGGCTGACGTCAAAACGGGCGTTGTGCGCCACCAGCACGGTATCGGGCGAATCGCCGAGAAACTCGAGGAAGGCCGGCATCACGGCGCCGATATCCGGGGCATCCATCACCATGGCGGTACTGATGCCCGTCAGAGCCGTGATAAACGGCGGTATGGGCACACCGGGGTTCACCAGCGTAGCGAACTCCCCAACGGTTTCCCCGCCGCACACTTTGACGGCGCCGAATTCCGTGATGGAGTGAGTAGTTGGGGCCCCTCCCGTTGTTTCAAGATCGACGACGACGAACGTGACCCGCTCAAGCGACGCCCCCAAATCCTCGAATGCCATCTGAGCGCTCTGGCCCACCGGCATGCCAAGATCGAGACGGCCCGCCCGCTTTTCCTCCGATGCCTTCATACCTCAAACCTACTGCGGGGCTCCCACACGTTCAGAGTCGAGCGCCGTCGTCGAACGGATCCCCGCCGTGGGAGGACGTAGCGAAGGCGGCCAAAGCACCGCTGACAAACCCACCAATTCCGAGGACTCCCGCAACGATCCCACCACCGGGAATAAGGGAAAAAGCCATGAAAACGCTGAGCAAGAGTGCGATCGCGCACACGGCCCACAGGGTGAGGGAATGGCGCGAACTGGCGGGCGGCTGCTTCTTGGAGGCGCGGGCAATGGCGGCTACCTGCTCGAATACCTCGTCAAGATCGTCCTCATCTTCCTCTGGAGCCGGTATCCAATCACGGGGTCCAGAGGAAGCGGAATCAGGATCTTGAGAAGCGGGCTCCAGATCAGACAGATCTTCCGCAATCTCGGCCCATCGCCGTTCGAACTCCTCGTCCTTCATGGGTCCTAGATTACCGTTGAGTACAATGGTGGAGGGCGTGAGCACGCCCACCAAACTACAACGTTGGGAAGGTACACGATGACTGTCCGTCGCGTCGCACTACTTACCGCCGGAGGCTTTGCCCCCTGTCTGTCCTCCGCCGTGGGCGGATTGATCGAGCGCTACACCGAAATCTCTCCTGAAGTGGAGATCATTGCCTATCAGTACGGCTATCACGGGCTGCTAACCGGCAACTACATCACGGTCACCGATGAGGGCCGCGAGCAGGCATCGGTTCTGCATCGCTTTGGTGGATCGCCCATCGGCAATTCCCGCGTCAAGCTGACCAATGCGAAGAATCTTGTGGAGCGTGGCCTCGTCAAGGAAGGCGAGGATCCGCTCAAGGTTGCCGCAGATCAGCTACGTAAGGATGGCGTGGATGTTCTTCACACCATCGGCGGGGACGATACGAACACCACCGCCGCCGATCTGGCCGCCTACCTCCACGAGAACAACTACGAGCTGACCGTGGTGGGCCTGCCCAAGACGATCGACAATGACATTATCCCGATTCGCCAGTCCTTGGGGGCCATGACGGCGGCTGAAGAAGCCTCCGATTTTGCTCAGCACGTGGTGGGCGAGCACCGCTCGAACCCCCGCATGCTGATTGTGCACGAGGTTATGGGCCGTAATTGTGGCTACCTGACGGCCCAGGCCGCCAATTACTACCACGAGTGGATCAAGAAGCAGGAATGGGCTCCGGCTCTCGGGCTCTCTGCGGAGCGCTGGGACGTGCACGCCGTGTACCTGCCCGAGATGGCGTTGGATCTTGAATCCGAGGCTACGCGCCTGCGCGGCATCATGGATGAGATCGGAAACGTCAATATCTTCCTTTCGGAGGGTGCGGGCATCGACGAGATCATCGCCGAAAAGGAGGCAGCCGGTGAAGAGGTGGCGCGCGATCCATTCGGTCACGTCAAGCTGGACACCATCAACCCGGGCCAGTGGTTCGCACAGCAGTTCTCCGAGAAAATCGGGGCAGAAAAGGTCATGGTGCAAAAGTCCGGGTACTTCTCTCGGGCATGGCACGCCAATGCTGATGACCTCCGCCTCATCAAGTCCATGGTGGATCTAGCCGTCCAGTGCGCTCACGAGGGTGTATCCGGCGTGATCGGTCACGATGAAGAAAACGGCGATGTGCTGCGCGCTGTGGAGTTCCCCCGTATTAAGGGAGCCAAGCCATTTGATATCGATCAGGAGTGGTTCCGCGGGACCATGGCCGAGATTGGTCAGGACGTCAACCCACACTAGGTAGCGTTTCGGTAGTGGCCCTCGATCCAATGGACGGACCGGGGGCCACCGCCGCTTGGCGGCGGGTTACACTCGTTGGCATGTTTGAGGATGCAGATGAGGACACGCTAGCTGCGATTACGCAGTGGCGGACAAAGCCAGCTCAACACCAGCCCGCATGGCCGGATCCAGCTGAACTCGAAGCAGCGGTGGCCTATCTGCGCTCGCTGCCGCCTCTTGTTTTTGCTGGCGAAGCCGATCAGCTCACCGAGCACATGGCTGCGGCTTCTCGGGGGGACGCGTTTGTTCTCATGGGAGGGGACTGCGCCGAATCCTTCGCCGATTCCAGCGCGGATAGGATCCGGGCGCGTATTCGCACTCTCCTCCAGATGGCTGTTGTCCTCACCTACGGGGCCTCAGTTCCCGTGGTCAAAATTGGGCGGATGGCCGGCCAGTTCGCCAAGCCTCGATCGAACCCACTTGAGACATTCGGTGGAGTCACCCTTCCCTCCTACATGGGGGACGCCGTCAATGGGTTCGAATTCACGTCCGAAGCCCGGATTCCGGACCCGCACCGGCTGGTGGAGGCCTACCAGCGTTCGGCTTCCACGCTGAACCTTATGCGAGCGTTCAGCACAGGCGGTTTTGCGGATCTGACGGCCGTGCACGAGTGGAACAAGGGGTTCATGGCGAACCCTGCCTACGCGCGCTACGAGCAGTTCGCATCCGAAATTGACCGTGCGATGCGCTTCATGCGTGCCGCTGGCGTGGATATGGACAACCTGCGCACGGTGGATCTCTACTCTTCTCACGAAGCCTTGCTGCTTCCTTACGAGGATGCGATGACCCGTATCGATTCGCGCACCGGTGAGCCGTACAACACGTCCGCACATCTGTTGTGGATCGGTGAGCGCACGCGTGAGTTGGAGGGGGCGCACGTGGAGATGCTCTCCCACGTCCGTAACCCCATTGGGGTCAAGCTTGGCCCAACAACGCGACCAGAAGATGTTCTCGCACTTGTGGACAAGCTGAATCCAGAGGGCATTGAAGGACGGCTCACGCTCATCACGAGGATGGGTGCGCAGAACGTCACCGAGGTGCTTCCGGCTCTCGTGGAAGCCGTGCGCGCGGACGGGCGTCCCGTCACGTGGATCACTGACCCGATGCATGGAAACACGATCACAGCGTCCAACGGATTGAAGACCCGCAGGCTCTCTGCGATTGTTGAGGAAATCGATGGATTCTTCACGGTTCACCAAGAACTCGGAACCCATCCTGGCGGTATCCACGTGGAGCTGACCGGTGATGACGTGACTGAGGTTCTGGGCGGATCCGAGGAGATCAACGAGGATACGTTGGGCGAACGCTACGAAACGTTGGTTGATCCGCGGCTCAACCACCAGCAGGCGCTCGAAATGGCGTTCCTGTTGGCTGAGCAGCTCAGGGACGTCCGCTTCTCCACGAAGTGACTACATCACCGAGATCGTGATCTCGCTTCCGGGGGCGGCCATCGCGCCGCCCTCAGGATCTTGGAAACGGACAATCCCGAGAATTCCACCGTACAGCTCCTCGACGTGGACGGTGAATCCGGCGTCCTCAAGTGTGGAGATGGCATCGTCTTTGGAAGCGAACGTCACGTCTGGAACCTCAATGAGCTCGGGGCCCTTGGACACGGTGATCGTGACCGGATCGTTCCTGTAGAGCGTGCCATCGCTCGGGGATTGAGAGATCACGGTTCCTTCGGCCACCGAATCGGAGAACTCTTCCTCCACATTGGCATCGAGTCCCGCGTCCTCAATCGCGGAAACAGCATCATCACGCGATTGGCCTGTGATCTGGGGAACCTCGATGGGTTCACGGCCCTTCGACACGGTGAGCGTGATGGTGGAGGAATGATCCACCATGGTTCCCGCCTCTATATCTTGGGAGATCACCGCGCCTTCGGCAACCTCTTCCGAGAAGGCTTCCGTGATCTCAACCTCAAGACGGTTTTCGTTGGCAGCAGCGGTGGCATCCTCACGTTCTTGGCCCGCAAGATCGGGTACTCTCACTTGTTCGATCCCTTGGGAAATGGCGATGGTGACGGTGGAATCGGGATGAGCGCGCGATCCGGCATCTGGATGTGAGCTGATGACGTGATCAGCCGGTACGTCATCCGAGTACTGCGCGGATTCGTCCACGGTGAAGCCCTGAGCTTCCAGGGCATCGTAGGCGCTCGCGGTGGTTTCTCCCACCACGTCGGGAACGGTGGCACGCAGCCCCGGTCCAACAAGAAAGTACCAGGCCGCTGCGCCTGCTATCGCTAGGGCGAACAACACGAGGAGCGGTATCCACAATCGTCGCTTGCGCAACGGTATCGGGGCGGTGTCCGTTCGAGTGGGGCTTGGGGCAGACGTAGGCGGCTGGGATTCCTCTGCCGCAGCATCCGGGTGCGCTGTTGGTAGTGCTTCCGTGTGTGAGGCCGGGAGGGCTACCGTGTCGCGTGCAGGCGAAGATGGGGTGGGCGCGGGAGCGTTGCCGATGACCGGAACGCGCCTGATCAGATCCTCAGGGGCCACGACAGGGAGGAGTGAACGGAGCTGGGCCAACGCGGCCTTTCCGTCCTGAGGGCGATCCTCTGGGTCCTTGGCGGTTAACGAGCCGATGAACGAATCGATCGCTGGCGGCAACCAGGGTGCCTGATCGGTGGCGCGAGGCATGGAATTGTTCACGTGCATGTAGGCGGTGCGTATTGGTGTGTCCGCCCCAAACGGAACCGAGCCGGTCAGGAACTCATAGAGCATAATGCCCACGGCATACAGATCGCTGCGTGCATCCGCCCTGCCCTCCGTGATGATCTCGGGGGCGATGTAGGCAACGGTGCCCATCGGCGCAGAACCGGTTGTGCTGCTGGCGTTGACTGCCCGCGCCAGCCCAAAATCTGTGACTTTCGCCAGAATATCGGGAGGCTCAAGAACGCTGGATTCCGGTAGCGGCTCAGCCAACATGATGTTCTCGGGCTTCACATCGCGATGAATCAATCCGGCTGAATGTGCCGCTGCCAGCGCAGCGAGGGCCTGTTCCGTGATGGTGAGGGCGGTTCCCAATGAGAAGGATCCCAACCGCGTGAGTTCCGAGCGCAGATCAGGACCGGGGATGAACTCCATCGTGAGATAGGCCTGTGAATCCCACACGCCCTGATCGTAAACGGATACAACGTAGGGGCTGGAAAGCCTAACTGCCGCACGCGCCTCCTTGTGGAAACGCTCCGTGAAGTTTGGTTGCTCGGCCAAGTGCGGATGCATGACCTTGATCGCGACGTCGCGTTCCAGCCGCTTGTCGCGCGCGCGGTATACCACCGCCATACCGCCGCGCGCCAAGCGTGCGCTGATCAAGTATCGGCCATCAACAACTTCGCCGATTAACGTTTGCTCCACAGGGCAAGATTAGCGTGAAAACCCTAGTAGTTGGCCTGAGCGGCCTTTACTTTGGCAACGTAATTCTTGGTATCCGGGTACATGCCGTTCTTTCTCACACCGGCGAGCCCCTGATAGTAGGCCGCGATACCTTGATCCTTCGAACTGGCAGTGGCCTGAAGCTGCTTGATGATGGCAACGCCAGCCGTAGCGTTGTCATAAGGATCCAGCAGATTGAGATTTCGCCCAACAAGGGACGATGCCCACTCGCCGGAGGAGGGGATAACCTGCATCGCGCCAATGGCGTTCGCGGGGGAGACAGCGCGCTGATCAAAGCCCGATTCCACCTGTGCGTGAGCAAGGGCCAGCGAGGGATCCACGCCCATGCTCACTGCGGTATCGCGAATGATCTGCTGCATCTGGGCCTTGGATGGAGCCTTGCCAGCAACCAGCTTGTCCTTATTGGCATTCGCCGCTGATGTCGTGGACTCTGAATAGGTGTAATGGAGGAACGTGTTCCCCACTGAGTTGGACGAACTCGAGCTTGAACTGGAGGACGAACTCGCCTTGCCCCCAATGGAGAGGACTTGGCCCACATAGATTCTGTTGGGGTTGGCCAGCGAGTTGGACTTTTGGATCGCTCCGGGGGTTGTTCCGTACTTGAGGGCGATGGAGGAGAGGGTTTCGCCTGAGACCACCACGTGGCGCTTGCCGCTGGTGCTTGACGCCTTTGGCGCCTGAGCCTTCGCTGGAGTGGTGGAGGAGGACGTCCCGGACGCCTTTCCTCCGATGGTCAAGAGCTGGCCCACATAGATTCTGTTGGGGTTGGCCAGCGAGTTGGACTTTTGGATCGCTC
>NZ_JBQCZW010000019.1:12675-46995 GCF_052089425.1 Ancrocorticia sp.
TGGCCCACATAGATTCTGTTGGGGTTGGCCAGCGAGTTGGACTTTTGGATCGCTCCGGGGGTTGTTCCGTACTTGAGGGCGATGGAGGAGAGGGTTTCGCCTGAGACCACCACGTGGCGCTTGCCGCTGGTGCTTGACGCCGCCTTGCCAGATGATGCCGGCGCAAATTGCGTACTTGAGTTGGATTTACCCGGAATAGTGAGTTTCTGGCCGATCTGAAGATAGGCCGACTCATCGATGCCGTTTGCCTTGGCAATGGCGGAGACGGAGGTCCCGTTCTTCTTCGCAATATCCCACAGCGTGTCGCCAGAACGAACCGTATAGGTTGATGCCTTCTTGGCCGTGGGAGCCACCGCCTTGACGGTAGGCGTTGCTGCGTTCGCGGAGGGTGCTGGCACCCCGCCAACCACACTGAGGGCTGGACGCGTCAGCGGAACAGTTTGCTCAACGGCACCCGCGTGGGCTGCCGGACCAAAGAGTCCGAAAGTCGTGGTTGCCGCGAGGGCGGCGCCGGTCACCCGGACGGCCTGTGCATGCCTGTTCAAAACGTAACCTCCGTATGGATGGCTGATCCTGACCGAACCGTTGGTAACGGTGGTACTGATGTTTAAAGTGATGAAAATGTTACTCAAGTGACAATAGTCGTTTTCTTGGCGTCTGACCAGAGGCAAATCTTCACATTCGGCGGGGTACCGGTTTGTCAGATAGTCTTAAACCGTGAATATTCAAGGCGAATGGTTGTCTGTCCCCGAAGTGGGAGAACTATTAGATATCCGGCTACGTGACGTCCGCGATATGATACGCGCGCATCAACTACTGGCCGTCAGGAACCCTGACTCCAACGCCGTGATGGTGCACCGTGATGAATTGGTCGAGCGTGACGGGGGTTGGCAGCCGCTTCCTTCGCTGCGCGGAACAGTGACGGTCCTAGAGGATGCAGGCCTCACGGATGCCGAGGCCATGGAGTGGCTATTCCACGAAAACGGCCTACTCGCAGCCCGCCCCATTGATGTGCTCAGGGACGGGAATGTGCACGCCGTGCGGCGCGCGGCAGCCATTCAGGACATCTAGGTCCTACGAGTTCCTACCTTGGAGCTCATCCATGAGGGCCGCAAGGGTGGCAGCGCCCTCTGCCCGGCCGTCGAGTGTTGCGAGAAGCTCACGTGAGGCGGCCTCCCGTTCATTAATCATCTGCTCGTGGCGGGAGCGTGCACCGCACGTGACGGCGAATGAGCGTAATTCATCGATCTGGCTATCCGTGAGATCGGTGCCCATCAAGGAATCAATCCACTCCCGCCGGTTCCCGCTTGCCTCCCGCATCAACGCGAGCAGCACGGTGCGTTTGCCCTCGGTGATATCGCCGCACGAAGGTTTACCGGTCTGATCGGGCTCTCCAAAGATCCCCAGATCATCATCACGCATCTGAAACGCTTCTCCCAGTAATCCCCCGAGTGTGCGCAGTTGGCTCGTGAGCTGCGGGGAACCGCCTCCCAGCATTGCGCCGATGGTGAGGGGTAGCTGGACGGAATAGCTGGCGCTCTTGTGCCGCAGAACGCTCAGCGCAGATTCTATGGCATTTACTTGATTGGCCAGCGGCTGGTGTTCAGCTCGGATATCGAGGTATTGACCGAAGGCTACCTCCACGCACATGTCGTGAAACTGTGTGGTGGCGCGGCTGGCCGCGGCAGGAGCCACCAGGCAGGCGGCCTCGTGGAACTCTCGGCCTGCCTCAGCAAGCAGAAGATCCCCTAGAAGAATGGCTCCGGCTCGGGCGAAATCATCGCCGGATCCGAGCCACGCATGGGAGTTGTGGAGGTCACCGAAGAGAATGTGGGCGGCGGGCTTGCCACGCCGGGTGGGCGAATCATCAATTACATCATCGTGAACAAGAGCGGAGTTTTGATACAGCTCCAGCGCGCTCCCGGCAATAATTGCGGCTTCCGGTGAATCCTCGGTTGCCAATTGATAGCCAGCAAGTACGAAAGCGGCCCGGGTTCGCTTTCCCCCAGTGATGAGCGAACGTGCTGGTGCCAGCAATTCGGTGTGAGGTCCATCTTCAGACGGTGTGGAGATCAGCCACGCCAGCGCATCAACGCGCTCAGAAAGCCGATTGGTTACCTGATGGCGGAACTCGGGCAGGGTGATGTGCATGCTACTGAGCTTATCGGGTCAGTCGGGGTGGTTTCCCCAAGTACGGTTCGCGTGGCTTTTATCCACAGGCTTTTCGCGGCCGCAGCGTTCGGGAGCAAAGAGCGGTTGGATCGTGCCATGGACACATTGACATTGCATGAGCCCTCAGAGGCACTGGTACTCATCCCGCACTTCATCGGATTCAAACCAACGCATCACCTTGTCTTCTTAGGGCTGGAGTTTTGCGGGCAGGACGCTCTCGGTGAGCGTGGTGCCATTGGGCCGGTGATGGTATTGGACACGGATGATTGCGGAATCGAGCCCGAAGCTGGAATTGCTCTGGCTCGCAGCATCCGCGATTATGGCGTGAGGAAAGCCATCATGGCGCTGTTTTGCGGGGACATCAACGAAGATTATCCGGACTTTGCCCGCGAGTTCCGTAATGTATGCGCGATGGTCAGCGACGCCATGCCGAATAGCCCGGAAAGCTTCTTTGCCCCCTTTGTCGTGGATAACGAGTTCTGGGCGGAGTACGACGGCGGGGAGCTCACTCCCGAGAGTTGGGCGGACCTCGAGAGTTCTCCAGTTGGTACCGCAATGGTCTATGCAGGAAGCGCACCCCAAACTGAACCTCCATCGCACGCGTTGGAAAGGCGCGGCATTGACGATCAAAATGGGGCCCAGAAAAGTGGAGCACAGTGGGTGAAAGCCAATCGTCAGCAGTTGGTGAAGGAAGGGGCACGGGTATGGGACGAACTGATCACGAGATGGAAAGATCCTGCAACACGTGAAGAAGTAGCTCGCGATATCGAAGCCTTAGGCAAGGCCAACGCGGCTCTATCAGTTGTAGGCATCCGCGATCGCATTCTGATGTGGAGCACAACGCTGGACTGCCAGTCCATCTCAGGAATCGGTGAGGATGGTCTGGTCGAAGGACTATCGGCCGCCGTTGTGACACCGCCGCCCGTCTCGCGGCTGGAGGAGATCGTTTCGCTTCTCGAACTATGCGCAACTGTGGCATGTGAGGATGATCCGGTGGCTCTCAGCTGCGCCGGATACTGCCTATGGTGGTTCGGGCAGAACACGCGGGCGGCATGCAGGTTGGAGGAGGCTCTAGCTGCTGATCCCGATTACACGTTGGCTCAGCTACTGACAGATGCCGTAAACGCGGCGATCTTGCCGCTTTGGCTATCTGGGACTAGAGGAGAATGACATGACCTTCTGATTCGATGTGAGATTTATCGCTCAGCGGGGTAGATTCGTAGTGTGATGTCGGGCTCAACGGTGAGCTGGGCATCACCTGACAGGGAATCGATCAACGGAGGAATTATGGCCCCGCTTCTCGAGACGGCGCTCATCAGCGAACACCAGCGCCTTGGTGCCAAGCTCACAGACTTTGCGGGTTGGGCCATGCCGCTGCGGTACCGCTCGGACAGGGAGGAACATGCGGCGGTTCGTGAGCGTGCAGGAATCTTTGATCTGTCACATATGGCCCAAATCGAAGTGGAAGGCCCCGGCGCATCTGAGGCGCTCGATGCCAGCTTCGTGACCCAGCCGTCTACCATGCCGATCGGCCGCGCGCGCTACACGCTACTTCTGGCTCAAGACGGCGGGATTATTGATGATCTCATCGTATACAGGCTAGGTACATGTTCCTTCCTGATCGTCGCCAATGCGGCCAATAGGCTGGTCGTGCGTGATGAACTGGCGGCCCGGGCACGGGCCAGCAACGATGGCTCAGCCGTGGGCGTCACTGACACCACACTCCACCGTGCCCTCATCGCGATTCAGGGACCAGAATCAGCGGCGATTGTTCGAGAGCTCCTTCCTAAGGCCGAACGCCCGATATTAGATGAGCTGGGGTACTACCGAATGAGCGAGGTGCACATGGGTGGTCCCGTGCGTCTTGCACGAACCGGCTACACGGGTGAAACCGGATATGAACTGATGATGCCAGCCTCTGCTGCCGCGAATGTCTGGGAGCGGGCCCGAAAGATCGGGGAAAGCCACGGGCTCCTTCCCTGCGGCCTCGCCTCCCGCGACACGCTCCGTTTGGAGGCGGGCATGGCTCTGTACGGCCACGAACTGGGGCGCGATGTTTCCCCCAAGGATGTTGGACTTGCTGGGCTGGTCAAGGATCACCAATTCGTTGGGCGCGCGGCTTTAGCCGAACGGCCCCAGAACTGGGACCTGTACGGTTTGGAAGGTGCGGGCCGCCGCGCGGCCCGTGCCGGGTGCGCCGTGAACCTCAACGGTCACCCGATCGGGGAGATTACCTCCGGAGTACTATCACCAACCCTCGGCCACCCGGTTGCCCTTGCTCGATTGACACCCGGGCTCAGCGAAGGAACTGCCGTGGAGGTTGATGTTCGCGGCAAAACATTCCCCATGACTATTTCTCACCTACCTTTTTATTCTCGTACTCGCCACTGAACCACCCATTCACAAGGAGAATGCCATGAACTATCCAGATGATCGTTTGTACTCAGAAGATCATGAGTGGATCACGAAGGGAACGAAGGCCCGCGTGGGAATCACCGCTTTTGCCGCTCAGGCACTCGATGAAGCCGTATACGTGGAGCTGCCCGAGGTGGGTGATGAGCTGGAAGCAGGCGAGCCGTGCGGTGAAATAGAATCCGTGAAGTCCGTATCTGATCTTGTTGCGCTCGCGAGTGGCACAGTCACCGCGATTAACGAAGCGGTCGTGGACGAACCCAAAATCGCGACCGATGATCCACACGAAAACTGGCTATATGAGTTGGACGTTTCCGAGCGGGGCGATCTTCTGGACGCCGCAGCCTACACGGCCTTTATTGAGGAGCAGTAGAGATGGCCGATTTCTCCATTCGGCACACTGGCACCCGCGGTGAGGATCGCACCCACATGCTGGCCGCGGTGCACGTGCACGATCTGGACACTCTCATGTCGCGGGCCATGCCCCATCGCATCGCCTCGCCTCCAGCTGACGAACGCCTGCCACGGGCGGCCACCGAGGCAGAAGTTGCGAGCGAACTAGCGTCCATGGCCGCAGCGAATACAGCCCGGACGTCCATGATTGGTCAGGGGTATTACGATACGGAAACTCCTGCGGTCATTCGGCGTGGAATCCTTGAGAATCCATCGTGGTACACCGCCTACACCCCGTACCAACCGGAGATTTCTCAGGGGCGGTTAGAGGCTCTCGTCAATTTCCAAACGATGGTCAGCGAGTTGACCGCGATGGAGATCGCCGGCGCTTCTCTTCTCGATGAACCTACCGCCGCCGCTGAAGCGATTGCGCTTGCCTCACGTGCAACTGGGCGGGATCGAATCGCGGTAGATCGCGATGTGTTTGAGCAAACCCGTGCCGTGATCGAGACACGATGCCGTGGGCTGGACATCGAACTTGTCCCAGTCAACATTGATGGGCCGATGGACTTAACGGAATGCAGCGGGCTACTGGTTCAGTATCCCGGCGCGACAGGGCGGGTGCATACGGCCTCCACATACCGCGGATTGGGTGATGCTATTCACGAAGCTGGCGGGCTGTTCATTATGGTGGCTGATCTGTTGGCATGTTCCATTCTCACCCCTCCGGGAGAATTGGGAGCAGATATTGTTGCCGGCAGCGCTCAACGCTTCGGCTTGCCGATGGGAGGAGGTGGCCCGCATGCTGGGTACATCGCGTGCCGTGAGAAGTACAAGCGCAACCTTCCGGGCCGAATCGTCGGAGTTTCTAAGGACCGCGCTGGTAATCCGGCCTACCGTTTGGCACTGCAAACTCGCGAACAGCATATCCGCCGTGAAAAGGCCACGAGCAACATCTGCACGGCGCAATCGCTGCTTGCGATCATGGCATCAATGTACGCCGTTTACCACGGGCCAGAGGGCCTTGCCGCCATGGCCGATCGCGTTCATGGCCAGGCACGGGCTCTCGCGTGCAATCTCGCGGATCTGGGAGCGCACGTCAATTACACGCGATTCTTTGACACCCTGACGGTTTCGGTCACGCAGAAGGCGGACGAAATCCTTGCGGCGCTACTGGAAGAGAATGTCACGGCGTACCGGGTGGATGGGGATACGCTGCGGCTCTCGGCAGACGAATGCACGACAGATCTGGCGCGGCGGCACGTAGTCCAGGCATTTGCCAGAGTGCTTGACGGGCCCCGCACATCGGTGGACATCACCCAGTACTCGCTGGGCGAGGACGTTCGGCGCACGAGCCAGTACATGGAGCAGGCCACGTTCCACCGCTACCGCAGTGAAACCGGCATGATGCGTTACATGCACAGGTTGGCGGAGAAGGACTATGCCTTAGACCGGGGCATGATCCCGCTCGGATCATGCACGATGAAGCTCAATGCCGCTGTGGAAGTATCGGCTATTACCCACGAGGGGTTTGCACGCATTCACCCGTTCGCTCCGGCTGGGGATCTAGCCGGCTATCGCACGCTCATCTCGGATCTGGAGACGTGGCTCGCGGAGCTCACCGGCTACGACGCTGTCAGCCTGCAACCCAACGCGGGCAGCCAAGGCGAATTTGCCGGGCTTCTGGCCATCCGCGGGTATCACGAGGCGCGTGGGCAGGGAGAGCGGCGTATCTGCTTGATCCCGGCCTCCGCCCACGGAACAAACGCTGCCTCAGCTGTCATGGCAGGTTTCCGAGTGGTGGTGGTGAAAACCGCGGCTGATGGATCGATTGACCTACAGGATCTGGATCGCAAGATTGAGAAGGCCGGTGCACACATTGGCGCGATCATGCTGACGTATCCCTCCACTCACGGCACCTTCGAAGAACAGGTCACTGAGGTCACTGACCGTGTTCATCGCGCTGGTGGGCAGGTATACATCGATGGTGCGAACCTGAACGCTTTGGTGGGCTACGCTCGTCCCGGAGCATTTGGCGGTGATGTCTCTCACCTTAACCTGCACAAGACTTTCGCCATCCCACACGGTGGAGGAGGGCCCGGTGTTGGCCCCGTGGCGGCCAAGGAACACTTGGCGCCTTACCTGCCGGGCTTCCCTGCAGGAGCAGTTTCCGGGGCTCCATGGGGATCTGCAAGCATCCTTCCCATCACGTGGGCTTACATCACATTGCTGGGCTATGAAGGGTTGCGGGAGGCAACGGCAAGCGCTGTGCTCGCGGCGAACTACGTGGCCGCGCGGCTGGAGCCTGTTCTGCCCGTGCTCTATCGCGGACCCGGCGGATTCGTTGGCCACGAGTGCATTCTGGATGTTCGCCCGTTGAAGGAACAGTACGGAGTGAGCGTGGACGATGTTGCCAAACGACTGATTGATTACGGTTTCCACGCTCCAACGATGAGTTTCCCAGTTCCGGGCACGCTGATGGTGGAGCCAACGGAATCTGAAAGCCTTGAGGAACTCGATAGATTCTGCGACGCTATGGAGGCAATCGCCGAGGAAGCGGCACAGGTTGGTGATCAATGGTCCGCCGATGACAACCCGCTCAGATTGGCGCCCCACACGGCACACTCACTGCTAACAGGTACGTGGGAGCACCCCTATTCGCAAGAGATGGCGGCCTACCCTGACGCCTTGGCAGCCAAGAAGAAGGGTCGCGATCCCGAATACGTGCACCGGCTCATCGAGAGCAAGTACTGGGCGCCAGTTGGCAGGATCGATGCACCGTGGGGGGACCGCAACCTCCAGTGCACCTGCCCTCCTCCGGAGGCTTTCGAGGAACAAGATTAAACTCGCGGGAACAAGTTCGCATGTGTGTGCGTTGACAAGGATGTGCTGGATTACGCCCAGTGCCGGTATGATTAATTGCCTGTCATCCGCTCCCACTTGAAAGGTGTCACGTGGCTACAAAGTCTGCGACTCGCGAAACTGCAGAGAAAGCTGAGGAAAAGAAGGCGCAAGCGCCAAACAAGAAGGCCTCAGCCAAGCGCAAGACTGCCGCTAAGAAGCCAACGTCGCGCAAGAAGGCTGACCCGGTTGATGAGGCGACCGAGGCCGCTGCTGCAGAAGAAAGCACCACCCCAGAGGATCTGGAAGATGTCAATTCGGCCGAGGAGGCTGAAGAGACGTCAGAAGATTCGTCCGATGACGGCGATGCGGTCAAAGCCGGCCAGATCAAGTTGCCGAAGCTTCGCACCGAAGAACCGCCGCTGAGCCGCAAGGGTGCCTTCACCGTCACGGATTCTGACGAATCTGACGAACCGGCAGTCCGTGTTCACGTTGCGGGAGCAACAGCCGATCCTGTCAAGGACTACCTCAAGCAAATCGGCAAGGTTCCGCTGCTGAATGCCGCAGAGGAAGTTGAGCTGGCCAAGCGGATCGAAGCCGGCCTTTACGCCGATCACATCTCCAAGTCCGGGGCTCTGGACTCCAAGGATGATCGCCTCTACTTGCGCGAGCTCAAGGCAATCGCCCGCGATGGGCATCAGGCCAAGAACCACCTGCTCGAAGCCAACCTGCGCCTCGTAGTGTCCCTAGCCAAGCGTTACACGGGCCGTGGCATGCTCTTCCTTGATCTTATTCAGGAAGGGAACTTGGGCCTTGTTCGAGCCGTTGAGAAGTTCGATTACACCAAGGGCTACAAGTTCTCCACGTACGCAACGTGGTGGATTCGTCAGGCTATTACCCGCGCCATGGCCGATCAGGCACGCACCATCCGAATTCCGGTACACATGGTGGAAGTCATCAATAAGCTCGCTCGCGTGCAGCGCCAGATGCTTCAGGATCTAGGCCGCGAACCCACAACCGAAGAACTCTCCAAAGAGCTGGATATGCCCGAGGAGAAGGTGATCGAGGTTCAGAAGTATGGCCGCGAGCCGATTTCGCTTCACACACCGTTGGGTGAGGATGGCGATTCGGAGTTCGGCGATCTCATCGAGGATTCCGAAGCCGTGGTTCCAGCCGATGCCGTGGGCTTTACCCTGCTTCAGGAGCAGCTCCATCAGGTACTCGATACCCTGTCAGAGCGCGAAGCCGGCGTTGTCTCTATGCGTTTCGGTCTGACTGACGGCCAGCCCAAGACTCTCGATGAGATTGGCAAGGTATACGGCGTAACACGCGAACGTATCCGTCAGATCGAATCCAAGACGATGTCCAAGCTGCGCCATCCGAGCCGCTCTCAGGTTCTGCGCGACTACTTGGAGTAGAGCAGTGGGTTCAGAACACCTCGACGGCGCTGGTGACACCCGGGACGCGGGCAAGCTTGCTGTCGTGAGTGATGAGCGGGATAGATAGGCGCTCTGCCAGCGCGATATATGTTGCGTCATAGCTTGTTGCGTTGGTGCCAATCTCCCATGCACGGGTGGCAAGAAGCTCGAACGGCCAGAGCTGTATCGGCGCGCCCATGATGCCGTCGAATGCTACGTCGGCTTTCGAGGCTGCGAGGATCCCGGCGTTTCGCTGCCTCCGGATGACATTGGTCGCTTCAATGCGAATGTGGGCAGGCGCGTGAAGTGTTTCGCCCTCTAGGCGTTTGGCGAGTGCGGTCCCAGACGGGGAGAGCCATACCTCGAGCAGCGCCGAGGCATCGATGACAATGCTCATCGCCGATCCGCATCTAGATCGGAAAGGATGAGATCCGCGCTCTCTTGACTGTTTGACTTGGCAAACTCTCGAGCCGAAGAGAGCCAATCGTCAATGCTCGGTTCGCGGGCCAGACGTTCGAGTTCGTTCAACAGGTACTCCTGTAATGACCGGCCGGAACGTGAAGCCCGTTGCGCGAGTAAGTCACGGGTGTGGTCGGGTACGTGGCGAATAGTAACGGAAACGCTCATGCATGCATTTTAGCAGCACTGTTGAGAAGGTAGCCGAGTCGGTTAAAAGAGGGGAGCAGGCCATCCGAGGTGGCTGGCCCGCACCTGTGCCTCGATCCACGAGGCGGGACCGAGTTGGGTGCCCGTCCGCGTGTGGACCGGATTCTCGAAACGGCTGCCCGATTCTTCCGCTGTCAGGTACGCCCTAAGGAGGCCGGCAGCCGTGTGCGCATCGGCAAGCGCCCGATGATGCTGAAGCATCTGCACGCCGGCCCTCTCAGCTGCGCTTGCCAACGAGTGGCGCCCAGGCGGTAGATACATCTTGGACAACTCCATCGTGCACACGGTCGCTTCCGCTGGGATATGCATCGGGAAGCCAGCCTTGCGGAACCCCTCATTGAGGAACCCCACATCGAAGGCCGCGTTGTGAGCCACGATAGCTCGTGATTCCAACCGGGGAACCACCTGCGGAAGGATCTCGGTGAACGTGGGTGAGGATTCGACGTCGTCGTCCGTAATCCCGTGAACAAATTGCGCACGAACGCTCTGGCCGGGGTTCACCAAACTGGTCCAGCTGGTTTCAAACGCGCCGGCGGAATCAAGCAGAATGATGCCCACCTCGATGATGGCGTCACTGCGGGGATTGAGTCCGGTTGTTTCCAGATCTATCACGGCGAAACCGCTCATGGCCCTCCTTCGTACCGGGACACTCTACACGGGGACGTTCCGCCGCGGGTGAACTCATAGTCCACGGCGGGAATGTTTTTGGCCTTTAGTGCTTTGATGTTGGTGTGAACGGAACAATGATTGACGAGAAGGAAATGACCGCACTCGATCGCTGCGATGTGTGTGGCGCTCAAGCATACGTGCGCGCCACCATGGAGCACGGCGAACTTCTTTTCTGTGGGCATCACGCTAGCCAGCATCTCGATAAACTCAGCAAGGTAGCCGTATCCATTCAAGATCAACGCGATCGCATTAGTTAAACACTGTAGAAGAGCGCTAAGGCGAAGGACTTTCACGTGAAGTTCTTCGCCTTTCGCGTGCCAAAACACGAAAGTGGCCATCCGAGCACGTAGCATGTGGGACGTGTCTACGAACGAAGCATATACCGCGCGCCACCTTCAGGTTCTTGAAGGCCTAGAGGCGGTTCGCAAACGTCCGGGAATGTACATTGGCTCCACAGATTCGCGTGGCCTCATGCACTGCCTGTGGGAGATCATCGACAATGCGGTGGACGAAGCTCTTGAGGGCTACGGCACGGAGATCTCGATCCGGCTGTACGCGGACGGCTCAGTGGAAGTGGCGGATAGTGGACGCGGCGTTCCGATCGATATCGTGCCGGGTGTGGGACTGACCGGTGTGGAAGTGGTGTACACCAAGCTTCACGCCGGCGGGAAATTCGGCGGGGGATCGTATACATCCTCCGGCGGGCTGCATGGCGTTGGCGCCTCCGTGGTGAACGCGCTTTCTGCTCGCATGGATGTGCAGGTGGATCGCGGCGGCAAGACCTATCAGATGCAGTTCCATCAGGGCATTCCGGGGAAGTTCGCCAATGGGCGGCGTAAGAAGGTACCAGATGCGGACTTCACTGCCTTCACCACCGGCTCCGAACTTGAGGTTGTGGGTAAAGTTGCCCGCAAGAAGACGGGCACGCGCGTTCGGTATTGGGCAGATCCGGAGATTTTCCCGGCAACGGCACAGTTCTCCTACGACGAACTGGTGCACAGGGTGCGCCAAACGGCCTTCCTCATCCCAGGGCTCAACATCACCATTGCCGATGAACGCGGCCTGCCGGGAACACCGGGCGAAGAGGGAGTGGCCGAAGAATCCTTCTGCTTCGATGGTGGAACGGTTGACTTCGTGGACCATTTGGCCAAAGATCCAGCTCTCACGGCAACGATGAAGCTCGAGGGCGAGGGGACGTTCATGGAGAACGTTCAGGCCTTCGATAAGACCAGCGGGCACCTGCGCACCCAAGAGGTGGAACGCACGTGCGCCGTCGATATCTCACTGCGGTGGGGGACAGGCTACGAGACGGAGGAGGCCTCCTTCGTCAACATCATTTCCACTCCGGGCGGCGGAAGCCATCTTGCCGGGTTTGAGGTGGGGCTTATGAAAGTGATGCGCTCGCTCGTGGAATCCAATGCGCGGCGCCTCAAGCTGACGGCCAAAGAGGGAAAGATTGAAAAGGACGATGTGCTGGCTGGGTTGACGGCCGTTGTGACCGTCCGGTTACCCGAGCCGCAGTTTGAGGGCCAGACCAAGGAGATTTTGGGGACGGCCCCCGTGCGTGGGATCGTTGCGGGCGTCGTGGAGAAGGAACTGACCAAGGTTCTTTCGTCAACCAAGCGAGACCAAAAAACAGAAACTCAGCGCCTCCTCGAGAAAGTGGTGGCGGAAATGCGCGCTCGCGTGTCCGCCCGCATGCACAAGGAGCTCTCCCGGCGCAAGAACGCCCTTGAATCCTCGAGCTTCCCAGCAAAGCTCGCAGATTGCCGCAGCGAAGAAGTGGATCGCACCGAGCTGTTCATCGTGGAGGGAGATTCCGCCTTGGGAACGGCGCGGTTAGCGCGCAACAGCGAATTTCAGGCACTCCTGCCCATACGCGGCAAGATCCTCAACGTGCAGAAGGCCTCGCCCACCGAGATCCTGAAGAATGCCGAAGTGGCTTCCATGATTCAGGTTGTGGGCGCCGGATCGGGGCGCACGTTCGATATCAGCGCCGCGCGATACGGCAAGATCATCATGATGACAGACGCGGACGTGGACGGGGCACACATCCGGACCCTCCTGCTCACGCTGTTCTTCCGCTACATGCGGCCCATGGTGGCCGCCGGCCGCGTGTTCGCGGCGGTGCCCCCTCTCCACCGTATCGAGGTGGCCGGATCGGGGCGGCGTAAGGGCGAGTGCATCTACACCTACTCAGAAAACCAGCTGCACCAGGAGCTGGCGAAGCTTGAGCGTTCGGGCCGCCACTATAAGGAGCCTGTCCAGCGCTATAAGGGGCTCGGTGAGATGGACGCCGATCAGCTGGCCGAGACCACGATGGATCCGAAGCACCGGACGCTTCGCCGGATCCGGATGGAAGATGAAGCTGAGTTACGTTCGGCAGAAACTGTATTCGAGTTGCTCATGGGCAACGAAGTGGCCCCGCGGCGCGAGTTCATCGTGGACGGGGCCGCGCATGTGGATGCGCAGATGATTGACGCGTAGCCCGGGCACGTTACTGGATGAATACCCGGGTAGAATCAGGGCAGCAATTAACCAGTGACTAACCAGTAACCAACCATTAACTCAGACGAAGCCAGTAACGCTCACCCGCCATCAGGAGCCGTATGCACGAAACGTCCCACGCCATGACATGGGTGCCGATCGGGCCGTACCAGTCCAAGGAAATCTTGAGACTGGTACGAGCGATCGAGGAAAACGACGGAACGCCGTACCGCAGTTCTCATGAGGAGATCCTCGATTACTTTGATCCGGCCCACTTCTGGCGTGCAACCGCGGCGCGGGACTATTCCGGCAAACTCATCGCCTTCGGGCTCACGCGCACGCCGATAGTGCACGGCCCAAACGTTGAAGTTATCCTCTCCGGGGGTGTACACCCCGATTTTCGCGGTAACGGTGCCGGGCGTCAGCTCTTAGGAATGCAGCTGGCCACCGCCGAGCAGCTTGTTCAGGGCGAATCAGAATCTGCCGTGGCTGTGATGCACGTTGATTCCGGCAACCCAGACCTTGAGGATCTGCTGGTGCGCGCCGGATTTTCTGTGAGTAGTTCGTACGCTCAGATGCGCAAGCCGCTCGCGGAGTTTGAAGCACATATGGAGGTTCCCTCCTTTGTCACCATCGAGCCCTACACACAGGCGTTGTCCGAGGATGTTCGCAAGGCTCACAATGCTATTTACGTTGAGGAGTTCGCCCGCCCGGCGCTCACCCCGGCCCAATGGGCCGCGGAGCGCCAATACACGGACATCCCGTGGAGCTTTGTGGCAGTGGATCGGCGCGGGGATCGCCCCCGGGTTGCCGGCTACCTGTTATCGGGCCGTTTCGAGCAGGATTGGGAGTCCTTCGGCTGGTCCGAGGGGTACATTCAAGAGGTAGCCGTCCAGCACGAATGGCGTGGCCGCAACATCATGAGGGCGCTCCTTGGCAACGCCATGACGTCCTATCAGAACGACGGTATCGAATTTGCCGGGCTGGATGCGGATATTCATCCTGATCCGGCCCAGAGCAATGTGGCAATGTTCGAGCGGCTTGGATTCGAGCGCACCGGCACAACGAACATCTACGCCCGTAATCTCGATGTGCGGGCTGGCAACTTGTTGCGCCGCTAGCGCCTCTAGCCGATCGCGCTAATCACGGCGGAAAGCGGTGTCCCGGACGCATCGCGGCGCTCATCCAATTCGGGTAGCTCGCAGGGCTTACCTGCCGAATCCATCGCGCGTAGGGGTTCGGGACCCACGTAGGCGAGCTGCAGGCAATCCTCACCGCGTACGAAGCGCTGGGCGCGGACGCCGCCCGTGCCACGTCCCTTGGCTGGGAAGCGATCGAGGGGAGTGACCTTTGCCGATCCCGCCATGGTCCCGTCAAGGGCGGCCGTGTTGCCGGATACCGTGACCACAAAGGAGGCCGCCAGATCATCGGCAGGCACCACTCCCAGGCACAACACCTTCGCGCCTTCAGCCAGGCGCATGCCGGCGATACCTTGACCGGCTCTGCCTTGGGCGCGCACGGCCTGTGCGGAGAATCGGAGAAGCTGGGCGTCGCTGGTGACCAGCACGATCGCATCGTCGGCTCCGGCCTCGTGAGCGCCCACCACAAAATCGCCGGGGGCCAGTGTGACCACCTCGAAGGATTCGCGGTTTGGATAGGTGGGCGTGATCCGTTTGATCTTGCCCTGGGCGGTGGCCAGAGCGATGGGGGCGCCTTCTTCCAAACTCACGATAGTGAGAGGCTTCTCGCGGGGTGCCAGCGTGAGCAGCTCGTGCAGCTTGGCACCGCCGCGGAGGCTGGGCGCGGAGTTCGTGGAGGGCAGTGACGGTGCCAGAAGCGCGTCAAGGCGGTGCAAGTTTCCCTGATTGGTGATCACGCCAATCTGGCCACGTACGGTGGAGGCAATGGTGGCACGGATGCCATCGTGGCGGGAACGAGCCCCTTCGCGGCTAGGTGCCTCTGACGTGCGGGCGATCAGGCCGGTTGCTGAAAGCAGCACCCAGCAGGGATCGTCGGCTAGTTCGAGTGGCATGGCGCCCTTGCCGGTTTGCTGGGTGCCATCGGCTTCCACCAGCACGGTGCGCCGCGGTGTGCCGAAGGCTGTGGCCACCTCGTCCATCTCCGCGGATACCACGTGGTGCAGTTCGTCCTGCGAGCTGAGAATCTTCTCCAGTTCGGAGATTTGATTGAGGAGCTCTTGACGGCGCTGTTCCAGCTCGATCTGTGAAAACTTGGTGAGGCGGCGCAGGCGCAGCTCCAGAATATAATCGGCCTGCGGCTCGCTCAGATCGAACACCTGCTGGAGCCGGGCGCGGGCCGCCGCCGTATCGTCAGACGAACGGATCACGGCGATCACTTCATCGATGTTGAGCACGGCGACGAGTAGGCCATCAATGAGGTGGAGATCCTTCGTGGCTTTGTCCAAGCGGAACTGGGAGCGCCGCCGCACCACGCTGACGCGATGGTCGAGGAAAACCTGAAGAAGCTCTTTCAACCCGAGAGTACGGGGCTGGCCTTCCACCAACGCCACATTGTTGATCCCGAAGGAGTCCTCCAAGGGCGTGAATTTGTACAGCTGCTCCAGCACCGCTTCGGGGTTAAAGCCGTGCTTGAGCTCAACCACCAGACGCATGCCGTTGTGGCGATCAGTGAGGTTGTGGACCGCGCTCACACCCGAAATCTTCTTCGCCGTGATGGCATCCTTGAGCTTTTCGATGATCTTTTCGGGGCCCACGAGGTAGGGGAGTTCGGTGAACACGATCCCCTTCTTGCGTGCGGTCACGTTTTCGATAGAGGCGGTGGCGCGGGTCTTGAAGATGCCGCGTCCGGTTTCGTATGCCTGACGTATGGGATCCAGTCCCACGATCCTGCCGCCTTCGGGAAGATCGGGACCCGGAATGAATCGCATGAGATCTTCTAGCGTTGCATCGGGGTTTTTCAGCAGGTGCTGTGCTCCGGCCACCACCTCCACAAGGTTGTGGGGCGGCATGTTCGTCGCCATGCCCACGGCGATTCCCGAAGCGCCGTTGACCAACAGGTTGGGGATGGCGGCGGGAAGGACGGACGGCTGGGACAGCGTGTTGTCGTAGTTGGGCACCATCTCCACAACGTCTTCATCCAACGAATTGGTCATGGCAAGGGCCGCGGGTGCCATGCGCACTTCGGTGTAGCGGGCGGCCGCCGGCCCATCGTCTAGGGAGCCGAAGTTGCCGTGCCCGTCCACCAGCGGCAGACGCATGGTGAAACTCTGGGCCATACGAACCGTCGCATCGTAAATGGCAACATCCCCGTGTGGATGAAGCTTGCCCATGACATCGCCCACCACGCGTGAGGACTTGACGTGTCCCTTGTCTGGGCGCAGCCCCATCTGATCCATCTGAAAAAGAATGCGGCGTTGAACGGGTTTGAGCCCGTCGCGTGCATCGGGAAGGGCGCGTGCGTAGATGACCGAGTAGGAATACTCCAAGAACGAAGTCCGCATCTCCGTTGAGACATCGATATCTACAATCTTCTCTTCGATCTCATCGGCAGCAGAATGGCGCATGGTTTCAAGTATCCCGGCACCGGCAGCTTCAGCCAAGTTATTCGTCGCCGTGTCCCGTGATATTCGTGACGATGGGCGTATCGCGAGGGTGCGCTGAGGCGGGTGAAGTGAGAGAATCGGGCAGTGCTAGTTGATCAGAAGTCCGCGCTCGTGAGCGAGCTCGCCTCCATCGTGGCCGTCGATTCGCCGATCGCTGGCGATCTCATGGATTCGCTTGATGGGGTCGCGCAGATCCGGTCCTATTTCATTCGGCCCGAAACGGTGTTCGATCAGGATTCGGTTTACAACTCCGTGGGAATTTTCGTTTTGACCACGGAGCGTTTGATCATTCTTGTGTCGGACGTTTCCTACGAGTTCAGTCCCGAGGGCGAATTCATCACCACCACTCAGGTTGTGGACCTTGACGAGATTAAAGATTTTCAGGTGATCCGGAGGCGAGTGGCCGATGGACAGGAAGCTGGTGCCCTCACGTCCGTGATGATGCGGCTCCGTTGGGGCGCTACCTGGCAGCACGATATCCGTCCGGCCACGTGCGATAATCCCCAGTGCACAGCGGACCACGGCTTCATGGGCGTGATGAGTGGCGACGACGCCGAAGTCTTGCTTGATCACACTCTGGAAGAGACCACGTTCCGCAAAGGGCTGGCATTCATGAGCGATCTGCGCCAAGCTCTGGCATCGCGCTCATGAGCGAGTGGCTATTGCCTGGCCAGCGATCGGTCCGGGCCACGTTGTCCGCGGCATTGGACGCCGTTGGTTTCGGCACTCCAGGGTCTAGCGCGGATCGTGAACTGCTGGGGATTCCGCAGGCCGATCGCGTGTGCTTTGTACTCGTGGATGGGCTGGGGTTCCACAATCTTGAGGCACGATCTGGGCATGCGCGTACCCTGCGATCGTGGAGCAGCGTTGAACCGCTCACCACCGTGGCGCCGTCCACAACGGCAGCGGCGATTACGGCAGTGGGTACGGGGGCGCTTCCAGGCCAAACGGCCATGACGAGCTACGCGCTCAAATCTCCGGTGACAGGAGAGAATTTTTCTCTCATCAAGTGGGAGGGGAGCGGGCTCGATCCGCTCGCGTGGCAAACACACCCCACTCTGTTTGAACAGCTTCCCAGCGAACAGGCACGCCAATGTGTGCTCATTCAGCCGCGTGAGTTCGTTGCCTCAGGGCTCACGCAGTGCGCGCTGCGCGGGGCACGGGCGCTGCCCGCCAAGACACTTGAGGACAGGGTTGAGGCCGCGGCCAAAGCATTGAGGGGCGGGGGCAGCGTTGCCTACCTGTACTGGGGCGAACTCGACCATGCTGGGCACGGTAAGGGCTGGATGTCCGATGAATGGGTGAGCGAACTGGAGGGCTTGGATGCGGCCATGTCCGCGCTCGCTCGGGCGCTACCCAAGGGAACGCTGATCGTTCTGACAGCCGATCATGGCATGGTGGATGTGACGCAGCGGTATGACGTTGCGGAGCTTGCGACGCTCGCACAGCAGGTCAGCCTTGTCTCGGGTGAGGAGCGCGCCGTTCACCTCTACACGGAACAGCCTGAGGACGTTGCGCACAGGTGGAGGGACTTCTTCGGGGATGATGCCCTCGTGCTGACTCGGGACGCCATCGCCAGTGGCGGACTGTTTGGGCCCTTAGAAGATCACGCGAGAGCCACGATGGGTGACGTTGTTGTGTTTGCCGGCGGCACGGACGCTGTGATCGATTCGCGGCTCAGGAAGCCGGGTCAGTCATTCATGGTGGGAGTGCACGGATCGTTGACTCCGCAGGAAATGTTGGTACCCCTGTTAGTAGAGGTGGCGTAATGGCGGAACTGGCTTTCTACTCTGGAACGATGAACTGCGGCAAATCAACGCTCGCGCTACAAACCGCCTACAACTATCAACAGTTGGGCCACCGCGGCATGGTGTTTACCCGGGGCGATCGCGCGGGTTCTGGCAAGCTATCCTCACGGATCGGGCTGGAACAGGATGCCTATGAGGTGGATGCGTCAACCGATTTCTGGGAGGTGGTCTCCAACGAACGTACGCTCGGAGGCCGCGTGGACGTGCTTATTTGTGACGAGGTGCAGTTCTACACTGAGCGTCAAGTTGAACAGCTCGCGCGCATCGTCGATGAAATCGGTATCGATGTCTATGGTTTCGGGATTACCTCAGATTTTCGGACGAAGCTATTCCCTGGTTCAGCGCGCATGATCGAGTTGGCGGACCGTGTGGAGGTCCTTCAAGTCAAGGCGCTGTGCTGGTGCGGCAAGCGCGCAACCCACAACGCCCGCACCATTGATGGTGTCATGGTCACTGAGGGCGAACAGGTTGTTGTGGGGGACGTCAATTCGGGAACCGTGGGCTACGAGGTGCTGTGCCGCTACCACCATCGCCAGCGGATGACGGCCATCACCGCGCAGGCCACGATGGGTGAAGATCCGCTTCCGAACGCATGGAACGCTCAGAGCTAATCCTTCTTGCCAAAAACAATCTCATCCCACGAAGGCATCTCTGGCCGATTGCCGCGCTTCTTCTTGGAATCATCCGAACGTGTACGTGTGGTACGCGAACCAGCCGGGTGATGAGCCTTGTCTTCTTCAGCGGGGTCAAACAGCTCATCACTGAGTGGCTGAGCCACAGACAGGGCGCGCTTGTGTTTGGCGGACTCACTGGGAGTACCGGTAGTCATATCCGATGTTTCGGCGGATTCTCCGGGCAAAACATGAGGGGATGCCGCCTCCGAGTAGGTGGGATCCCCATCCGGATGTGAGCCGGCTACCTCTGGCTCCGGAACGTCTTCTAATTCGTCAAAACTGGGCATGGGGCGCGATTGGCCGCGCTGGGAATCGAGAGTGGCCAGCACATCATCGATCCGTGGGCTTCGATCTGGTTCGGCCGGCTGCTCAATCTGCTTCTCCGAGAGTGCTTGAGCATCGGGGTTGCGAGCCTCGATGTTCTTCCTCTCCAGATCAACGCGCCACATGGCTGTGTGTTCCTCACCGTTTTCGGTGAAGCTGGCGCGCAGAACCCACGGGTTATGCGATTTGCGTGTGGCGTCCCACGTGATGGCATCGGCTGGGACGCCGCGTGCCACAAGCCGGGACGTGATGAGTTCCTCAACGGTCAACGATCCCACTTCACGTCCCTGAACAATCGCCGTGGCGCGGCGCACTAAGTGCTCGCGTTCGGCGAAGATTGGGTAGGCGAGAACAGAAACGCGTGCTGCGGGCAGGGAGGATACCTCGCAGACTTCCTCCACGCTCATACCCTCACGGATCATTGCCTGTATCTCTCGGGGAGAGACATGTCTGGCATCCTCGGGCGATGCTGCGGGGCGAATATCCCGGCGCAAAGCGGCACGAAGATCATCCGAAATCGCTAGTGAGTAGCGATTGCCCTCGGCATCATTGAGCGTTAGATGTTCCCCGTCTGCTTGGAGCCCGAGTAGTTCGAGTGTGATCATGACTCCCTTTCCTCCCGCGTGTACATCAAGGGTGCCACGAGGGTTTGGGCCATGGCGGCAGAAGTAGTAGGTGTGTTCCTCATGGAGTCCTTGAGGGTATGCAAGCCTGCGGCAAGATTCCGGGTATGCAAATGTGAGAATCTCTGGTACATTATGGGCGCACTCGCGGTTAACGGGTGGGAAGAAAACTGCACCGCATGCGTTCTCTTGGTAGGGACGGATGTACCCCGGGGTTCAAACCTTGCCATTGGGCCCTCAAGGAAAAAAGACTGGAGCGTGAGCTACCATGGCGACAGATTATGATGCACCTCGCAAGCAAGACGAAGAGCTGAAAGAGGATTCACTCGAACAGCTCAAAGCTCGCCGCTCCGAGCAACAATCTGGATCGGTTGATGAAGATGAGGTGGAGGCAGCGGAGGGGTTTGAACTTCCCGGTGCTGACCTATCCAACGTTGAACTATCCGTTAATGTGATTCCTGCTCAGGACGATGAGTTCACCTGTTCGCAGTGCTTCCTCGTTCATCATCACTCGCAGCTTGCCTACGAAGAAGATGGACTGCCCGTGTGCTCGGAGTGCGCGGCTTAATTCAGCGGACGGAGTTGTTGTGGGAATCTTTTCCCGAAAGAAGAAGGGAGCCGGCGCTTCCGAGGAAGAAGTGCCGGATTCCGAAATCAGCGAGGCAACTGGACCTTTCACTGAAGAGGATCACCCCGATCGTGGGGAGCTATTGGACGCGGGAGCGCTGTGGCTTCCGACGGTTGAGGGCGCTACGGTCCAGTTCTCAGTGGATAAACGCCGGAAACTTGTTCTTGGGGTTGTGTACGTCAAGGATAATTCTGCACTTCAGCTACAGGTATTTGCCGCCCCCAAATCTTCGGGGCTGTGGGAAGATATCCGCGCTGAGCTCATCTCCGCGATTGCCGCTCAAGGCGGGAAATCAGTTCAGGCAGATGGCGAATATGGTGCAGAGGTTCATGCGGTCATGCCCGCAGGGGATAACAAGAAGCCCACGAGCCGCGTGCGGTATGTGGGGATCGATGGGCCCCGCTGGCTGCTACGCGCTACCGCCACGGGCCGGGCGGCAACAGATGATGCTGCCGCCTCGGCGATTATGCACGAAGTGCTTGATCAGCTGGTTGTTGTGCGCGGCCAAACACCGCACCCTCCGCGTGAGCTCTTGGCTCTAGAGATTCCCAAGAAGGAGTCCGATACTGAGGAATCCGAGCGTCCAACGCTCTCCCTACCCAAGCGCGGCCCGGAGATCTCTGAAGTTCGATGAGCGGCGGCTCACGGAGAATTGATGTGCAGGGGATTGTCACGGCTATCTCGTATCCGGGCGCTGGCCTTTCCCCACTTGTGCGGGTCCAGCTTCAACTGGGGGATGATTCTGTGACCCTAGCCTTCTTGGGGCGTCAGGACGTTCATGCCATCGATATTGGATCACGTCTGAGGGCTCGCGGCGCTCTGGTTGACCGCCGTGGTGTCCCCACACTCTACGATCCGGAGATCACCGTCTTAGCCGATTCGAGTTCTCAGGAGCGAGTATGAGCAACGAACCCAAGAAATCTGGGCTCAACGCCGTTGTGGCCGATGAATTCGATGTATGGCAGGCTCTTGGTGGCGTTCGCGGACTGATCGAGACGGCGGCCCCCAGCCTCGTTTTCATCACCGTGTTTGTGATCAGTGGGGAGCTCCTGCCAGCCATCGCCGCCCCGGTGATCTTTTCTGTTGGCTGCCTACTGTTGCGCCTTCTTCAACGGATCGATGTGATGCCTGCGCTCAGTGGCCTTGCCGGCATTGCGATCTCCGCCATCTGGGCTTGGCGATCAGGGGAGGCAAGCAACTTCTTCATCGTTGGCCTGCTGACGAACTCCGCCTATTTGGCAGTCCTTCTTCTCTCGCTGGCGGCACGGTGGCCTGCACTCGGTCTACTCATTGGTTTTCTGCGGGGGGACACCGCCGGGTGGCGCAAGGATCCTGAATATGCGTCAACCAAGCGCGCCTACCAGAAGATCACGTGGCTCTGGTGCGGTTTATTTGCCGGGCGGTTGATCGTCCAAGCCCCACTCTTTTTCGCGGACGCCACGGCGGCGCTGGGCGTTGCGCGCATGGTGATGGGGCCTTTCCTTTTCGCCTTCGTTGCGTGGATCAGCTGGCTGATGGTGCGGCCACTTCCCGAGATCCCCGGAGCTATTCCGGCTGAGGATGCTCCATCGGAGTGAAGAGCTCGGCTACGAGGTCCAGATCGGCTTCGGCCCCTTCGGCGCATAGCAGTAGCGCTTGATCGCCCGCTTCTAAGGTGAGGTCAGGATCGGCGGCAAACGGCACACCGTCGCGAACAATCGCATTGATCATGACGGTGGCCGGTAGGTAAATCTGAGACACTGGCGTGCCGGCCACTGGAGCATCATCCGGAAGCGTCACCTGCATCAGGCTGGCACCGGAGCGTTGGAACGTCATGACGGCAATCAGTGCGCCATCGGCCACCGCATCCTCAACCAACGATGTGATGATGCGTGGCGTTGATACAGCAACGTCCACGCCCCAGGATTCGTCAAACAACCATTCGTTCTTCGGGTTGTTGATGCGCGCGATGGCACGCTCCACGCCGAACTCTGTTTTGCAGAGTAATGAGACAACAAGATTCGCCTTGTCGTCTCCCGTCGCGGCAACCACCACGTCTGTCTGTTCGGCGCCGGCTCGCTCCAATGTCTCGAGTTCGCAGGCATCACCGAGTATCCAGTCCGCCTGCGATACAGAGGCCACCTTCATCGCACCGGGTGCAAGATCCACGATCGTCACCTCGTGCTTGGATTTCGCCAGTTCGCGTGCGATGGACCGGCCTACTGAACCTGCTCCAACGATCAGTACCTTCACGGCTAGTCCTCCTTGACCGGGTGCATCAGGGTGTATTGAACAGCTCCCGCGTGGCCGGTGGGAACAAGGAGTTTTAGCATATCGCCATCTTGCACAACGAAGTCTCTGTGGGGCAGGAGTCCGTGACCCAGCCTCGTGATGTAGGCAACTTGAGCTGACGTCACGTCTTCGATTTCTCCTACGGTTCGCCCCAGCCAGTCCTCGCTGATATTCACACGAATCAGACTGATCTCAGCCACCTCGTCTGTGTACTCGACGTACGGCCCGAGCGGAATGAGCTGGCGGAGGACCTGATCTGCCGTCCACTTGACGGTTGGAACGGTGGGGATGCCCAAGCGTTCGTACACGCCTGCACGCGTTGGGTCATAAATCCGGGTCACCACGTTCTTCAACCCGAACGTTTCGCGGACCACTCGCGCCGCGATGATATTTGAGTTGTCCCCAGAAGAAACGGCGGCAAATCCTGCGGCATCCTCGATACCCGCTTGGCGGAGTGCCTCACGATCGAAGCCAACGCCCGTCACGCTTTGACCACTGAAGTCCTCAGGCAGCCGCCGGAAGGAATCCGGCTCCTGATCGATCACTGCAACGGAGTGACCCATGTTCGAAAGATTAATAGCTAGTGCGGCTCCAACACGGCCGCACCCCATAATGACGAAGTGCACGGTTAAGACGCTACCTTAAGTCTGAAGGTGGCGTAGCCTAATTGATCATGGGTATTCGTTCAAAGGCCGCGCAATTCGCCGGCTCGCGTAGAGTTGACGCGCTCAGCGCCGTCATCATGTCGGTGTTTCTTGTGCCGCAGCTTATTCTGCGCGTCATGCCCAGCTCCCAGTCACAGTTTGCAGCAGTGGGCGCTATGGCGCTCTCTTCGGTTCTGGCCTTTGCCGCGTTGGTGATTCAGGACAGGGTGCTCCCGCGTAGTTCCAACCCGCGCCTCGTTGCCACCTACATTGGTGAACGGACGGGAGTTGTCCTCTCTTCTGCCCGATTTGTTTCCTATTCGCTCATCATCGTCCTTGGTGCTGGCCTGTTTTCGCAGGCTCTAAGCTCGGTTGTTGATCTGGGCGGGCACGAGCGCCTTGTGGCCGTTGGGGTGGTTGTTGTGATGGCCCTGCCGGGAATTGCCGGAAGGACAGCCCCGGTCCTGTTGCTATACGGCAGCCTTGTCCTTGCGATCGTGAGCCTCGGGGCCGTGTTGATCTACGGCCTGATCGCTGACACATCCGGGGGATACTCGCAGCAGACGCTCGAGGCAACGCGTGAATACATGTCGCAAGCGCCGCCCAACGGAACGGGGCCGTTTAGTGTGGGGGCCGTGGCGCTCGCGGGTATGGTGCCTGCGGGCATCTTGATTCTGACCATCGATCGGCGCGCGGTCCAGTCAGATGACAGATCGAAGAACTTTAAGGTTCAAGGCGCGCGCGCCCTCATCGCCTTCATCGCGATTCTTGTCACGCTCTACTTCGGCTCGTCGCTCGCAATGGCTAGCCGGACGCGAGCACTACCAACCTTGGCCATGGCGTATGGCTTTTTCGGGGAGGCCGGGCACATTGTTCTGGCCGTTGCCGCGATGGTGGCGGGAGTGTGCGCAGTCATTGCCGCATACGGAGTGCTGCCGCGGCTTGTACATGACCTGAGTGTTGACCGCATGTTGCCGCGGCACTACGCCACGGAGCATTCCTCACGGCCACGTGTTGTTGCGATCAGCATCACGGCGGGCCTCGCGGCTCTCGTCTCTGGAATCCTGACCACGGTTCAGGCGGCGGCGATGGTGTTCGTGTTCGCCACTCTCGTGATCTTTACGCTCTGGTGTGCGGCGATGACCTTTCGCGGTTCGGCCATCCTGCGGGAGTCGGTGGATAGGGGCGAACGTCAACGGGCAAGGAGATCGCGCTGGATATTTGGTCCGTGCTCCGTTGTTGGCATGGTTGGGCTCTTCGCTATCGCGTGGGTGAGCATCTGGTGGGCGCTCAGTGCGATTGTGACCTTGGCGCTACCTTCTGGCATGCTCATCTTCTTCCGGCGTGGGCGCGTGCAGGTAGTCCGCAGGCTTGCCGCAACAGATCTCACGGCCGGCCGCGCATTACCCACCCGCGTACACGGGATCATCCTCGTGTCCGCCTTGGATCTTCCGACCCTACGGGCAGTGTCCTTTGCCCGTGCGAGTCGCCTCACGTCCCTGAGCGCTGTAACGTTAGACTTCGATCCACGTGCCACGAAGAAGCTGCGAAACGATTGGAAGGCTGCAGCCCTTCCCGTTGATCTCACCGTGCTGGGAACGCCTGAAGGCGCTGGCCCCCAGAACGTCGTGGACTATGTCCAATCGATGCGCCACGCCCAACGTGCCGATATTGTGACGGTATTTTTTCCCCGTGTGATTCCTACTGGCGTGTGGCAGCGGTTCTTCGTACGCCACTCGGAACCGCGTATCATGTCTGATCTGCGCCTTCAGGAGGGCGTTGTGATGGCAGAGGTTCCCTACCAACTCCAACCCCATGATGAGGATTAGTATGATCGATCTTGAGCTCACCGATATCGCTCACGGTGGCGCATGCGTTGGCCACCTTGATGGCCGCGCTGTATTTGCCCGATTTGGGTTGCCAGGTGAACACGTGCGCGTTGCGGTTACGGAGGAGCGATCGAAGCTCCTGCGAGGCGATGTGGTTGAGGTGCTTGATCACGCTTCGCCGCACCGCGTGAGCCACCCGTGGCCCGTTGCTGGCCCGCTTGGCGTGGGTGGGGCTGAACTAGGGCATGTGGAATTTGATTACCAAAGCGAGTGGAAAACCCACGTGCTGCGCGCAACCGTGCGGCGCATCGGCGGTCAGGAACTCCTCGATCACCTGACCGAGGCGGGGATTGAGCCTAAGGTACGGGCTTTTGAGGAGGACAGGCGTGAGGGCGGCTGGCGTACGCGCACTCGCGTGGAACTCACTGTGGATGCCGATGGGCTTCCCGCAATGTTCCGCCACGGAACGCGGGAAACGGTAGCTGTTGGTCACATGCCACTGGCCGTTGAGGCGATCGATGATCTGGAGCTCTTTGGCGGTTCGTGGACAGAACAGCTGCGCCCGGGGGATCGTATCCGCGCCGTTGCTCCATCGGGAAGCAATCCCGTGCTAGTCGTTGGCCGCAACGCCTTTTGGGCCCCACGGATGCCAGCCGAACCCTACGTTCGTGAGGACGTTGTGGTGGGCCACGAACTCTATAGCTATCGCGTGCGAGCGGATGGATTCTGGCAGGTGCATCGCGAAGCGGCCGGCCAAGTGATTTCGATGGTCACCCGTGCCGCAGAAGTCCAGCCGGGGGACTCTGTCGTGGAGCTCTATTCAGGGGCAGGCCTCTTGACTCAGCCCCTAGCCATCGCGGCTGGCCCCAAGGGGAGCGTCCGGTCCTTCGAGGGCGCGCGTCAGGCAGTTGAGGACGCGCGAGCAAATCTACGCGAATTCGCGTGGGCCACCAGCCGCACCGCCGCCGTTGACGAACGCTTAGTGAACAAGGAAACCGGCGATGTCGTGATCGCGGATCCCCCGCGCGCAGGATTGGGGCGTGAGGTTGCCGGGGCAGTAGCCGCGACTCAGGCACGCCGCATCGTGCTTGTCTCATGCGATCCTGCCGCAATGGCTCGCGATGTCCGGGCGATGGTTGATGCCGGCCGTAAGGTTATTTCGATGGAGTCGATCGATATGTTCCCGAACACTCATCATTTTGAGGTTGTGACGGCACTCTCCTAGGAGTGGAATAGGGTCAGGAACTCGGGCGTTCACCTCAATAACATGATATCTTGACGTCAAGATAGTTTCAGCAAGAGTTATCCAGAGGAGTGTCATGAGCCTGAACAGCTTTAACTCGCGCGGCCCGCTCACAGTGGGCAGCGAAACTTATGACATCTACCGTCTCGATGCAGTGCCCGGGCTTTCGCGTTTGCCTTATTCGCTTAAGGTCCTCGCCGAAAATCTGCTGCGTACGGAAGATGGCGCCAATGTCACAGCGGCCCAGATCGAGGCTCTTGCCTCGTGGGAGCCGGAAGCAGAGCCAAGCCACGAAATCCAATTCACCCCGGCGCGGGTAGTTATGCAGGATTTCACTGGCGTGCCCTGTATCGTGGATCTGGCAACGATGCGCGAAGCGGTCTCCCAGCTCGGTGGAGATCCAGACAAGATTAATCCCCTCAATCCCGCCGAAATGGTGATTGACCACTCGGTCCAAATCGATGTGTTCGGCCGCGAAGATGCCCTAGAGCGCAACATGGACATCGAATACCAGCGCAACGGTGAGCGCTACCAGTTCCTGCGTTGGGGCCAAGGCGCCTTCGAAAACTTCAAGGTAGTCCCGCCCGGCACTGGCATCGTTCATCAGGTCAACATCGAATACCTCGCACGCGTTGCGATGACTCGCGATGGAGTTGCCTATCCCGATACCTGCGTGGGAACAGATTCGCACACCACCATGGTCAACGGGCTTGGGGTACTGGGCTGGGGCGTTGGCGGCATCGAAGCGGAGGCCGCCATGCTTGGCCAGCCGGTGTCCATGCTGATCCCCAAGGTTGTGGGCTTCAAGCTCACCGGCTCCATTCCAGCCGGTTCCACGGCAACGGATGTGGTGCTTTCTATTACTCAGATGCTTCGTCAGCACGGGGTCGTTGGTAAGTTCGTAGAGTTTTATGGCGATGGCGTGGCCGAGGTTCCGCTGGCCAACCGCGCAACCATCGGCAACATGTCGCCGGAATTCGGTTCCACGGCCGCGATCTTCCCGATCGATGACGTGACGCTCGATTACCTGCGCCTGACGGGCCGCGATGAAGCGCAAGTCGCGCTAGTGGAGGCCTACACGAAGGAACAGGGGCTGTGGCACGATCCGGCCACCGAACCCGTCTTCTCCGAGTATCTGGAGCTTGATCTTTCCACGGTGGTGCCCTCGATCGCAGGCCCGAAGCGGCCCCAAGATCGTATTCTGCTGTCCGAATCAAAGCCTTCCTTCGAGAAGACGATTCAGGATTACACGGCTACCCCCGCCCAAGAAGTAGCGTTGACGCTGGAAGACGGCACACAAACTCGCCTGAACAACGGCGATGTTGCGATCGCTTCGATCACCTCGTGCACGAACACGTCAAATCCTTCCGTCATGCTTGCGGCCGGCCTGTTGGCCAAGAAGGCTGTGGCAAAGGGCCTAGCCTCCAAGCCGTGGGTGAAGACGTCCATGGCCCCCGGCTCGAAGGTTGTTACCGATTACTACAACAAAGCTGAACTCTGGGACGATCTGAATGCCCTAGGTTTCAACCTCGTGGGATATGGCTGCGGTACGTGTATCGGCAACTCGGGACCGCTCCCGCAGGCCGTCTCGGATGTAGTGAATGAGAACGATCTTGCCGTGGTGTCCGTCCTATCCGGTAACCGCAACTTCGAAGGCCGGATCAACCCGGACGTCAAGATGAACTATCTTGCCTCTCCGCCACTGGTGATTGCCTACGCACTTGCCGGCACCATGGATTTCGATTTCGAGAACGAGGCGCTGGGAAACGATATGGATGGAGCCCCGGTGTTCCTCCGCGATATCTGGCCAGCCCCCGAAGAGGTCCAAGAAACGATTGATTCCTCGATCGATTCCGCGATGTTCCAGGACAACTACGCCAGTGTGTTCGAAGGTGATGATCGGTGGAAGGAGCTTCCAACTCCCGAAGGCGATCTGTTCGATTGGTCTGAGGATTCCACCTACGTGCGCAAGGCCCCCTTCTTCGAGGATTTGGCTCCGCAGCCGAATCCGGTGAACGATATCTCGGGTGCTCGGGCGCTGGCAAAGCTGGGTGATTCGGTCACAACCGATCACATTTCCCCAGCTGGCGCTATCAAGGCGGATTCTCCAGCCGGCCGCTATCTCGCAGAACACGGCGTGGAACGCCGCGATTTCAACTCCTATGGCTCCCGGCGCGGAAACCACGAGGTTATGGTGCGTGGCACGTTCGCGAACATTCGCCTGCGCAACCAACTCCTTGACGGCGTTGAAGGCGGCTATACGAAGAACTTCCTCACCGGGGAAACTGAGTCCATATTTGATGCGGCTATGGCCTACGCGGATGCTGATATTCCGCTCGTCGTCTTGGGCGGCAAGGAATACGGCTCCGGGTCCTCGCGCGATTGGGCCGCTAAGGGCACATCGCTGCTGGGCATCAAGGCCGTGATCACGGAATCCTTCGAACGGATCCATCGCTCCAACCTGATCGGCATGGGCGTCCTGCCGCTGCAGTTCCCTGAAGGTGAAACGGCAGATTCGCTAGGCCTGACGGGCGAGGAAACGTTCTCCATCCGGGGAATCACCGCGCTGAATCTGGGTCAAACTCCCGAGAAGGTGCACGTGGTTGCCGAACGCGACGATAAGAGCGCTGTGGAGTTCGATGCCCGCGTGCGCATCGATACGCCAGGGGAAGCCGATTACTTCCGTAACGGAGGCATCCTTCAGTACGTTCTACGCGAGCTGTCCAAGCACTAGAGAACCCGCGCACATCCGCCACGTCACCCTCCTAGAGAGGCTAGGATAGTCTGGTCACTCTAGGAGGTGGGCGCGTGCAGATACTTGATTCGATCCAAGGACCGTCCGATGTGAAGGCCCTGACGCCAGCCCAGCTGGGTCAGCTCGGGCAAGAAATCCGCAAATTCTTGGTGGATAACGTCTCGCGCACGGGCGGGCATCTGGGCCCGAATCTGGGCGTCGTTGAACTGACAATCGCTCTGCACCGCATTTTCGATTCGCCCGCCGATTCCCTCGTATTCGATACGGGGCACCAATCCTACGTGCACAAGCTTCTGACAGGACGCAAGGATTTTGCGCTTCTGCGCCAAGAAAACGGGCTCTCGGGATATCCCAGCCGCTCCGAATCACCACATGACATCGTGGAGAATTCCCACGCTTCCACAGCGCTGTCTTGGGCGGATGGCATAGCCCGCGCCAAGCAGCTTCGCCACGATCCGCACTGCGCCGTGGCCGTGATTGGCGATGGCGCCATGACTGGCGGAATGGCATGGGAGGCACTCAACAACATCGCTGAGGATCCCTCACGTCCCGTCGTGATTGTCCTCAACGATAATGGCCGCTCCTACGCGCCCACCGTAGGCGGGATCGTGCGCCGCTTTGAAGGTGCTCGCAAGTTGGACGCCGTGCGCGTCAATCGCAACTACGAAGCGTTCATGGATTGGACGAAGAAGGCGCTGCAGGATGCGGGTGCTCCGGGCAAGATGGCCTACGGTGCCCTGCATTCCATCAAGCGCGGCGTCAAGGATATTTTCGTGGATGCGGGCATCTTCGATTCCCTCGGCCTGAAGTACGTGGGTCCCGTTGATGGCCACAATATCGAAGAACTCGAAGAGGCCCTCACGCTGGCCAAGGAATACGGCGGGCCAGTGGTGGTGCACGCCATCACGGAGAAGGGGCGCGGATACAAGCCAGCTGAAGAGGATGTGGCTGACCGCTTCCACGCGATCGGCAAGATCCACCCCGAAACCGGCCTTCCGATTGCTCCTGCTCGCTTCGGGTGGACCTCGGTGTTTGCCGAACAGATCCTCAAGACGGCCTACGAAAACCCCAAAATCGTGGGTATCACCGCCGCCATGCTTCGTCCCGTTGGGCTAGGCCCGTTCGCCGATGAGTTTCCTGATCGCGTGATTGATGTGGGCATCGCCGAACAGCACGCGATTACGATGGCCGCCGGCCTCGGGTATCAGGGGATGCACCCCGTGGTGGCTCTGTACGCTACCTTCCTCAATCGTGGTTTTGATCAGATGCTCATGGACGTTGCCCTCCACAAGGCCCCCGTCACGTTCATTCTCGATCGCGCGGGGATTACTGGAGATGATGGGCCGTCCCACAATGGCATGTGGGATCTCTCGCTGGCCGCCATGATTCCGAATCTAGCGACCGGGTGCCCGCGCGATGGCGAACGCCTGCGCGAGTTGGTTCAGGAGGCCTGTCACACCGAATCTCCTACCTTAGTGCGCTACCCGAAGGGCGAGGTCCCGCAGGAGATCGAAGCGGTTCGGCGCTTTGACGGGGGAGATATCCTCTTCGAGAGCACAACCGATACGTCTCCGCGCGTCGCTGTTGTGGCCGTGGGCGCGATGGCAAATACGTGCCTCGAAGCTGCACGGCAGGCAGGCGATCTCAACGTCAGCGTGATCGATCCGCGATGGGTGCTACCGGTTTCGGATTCGCTCGTGGATTACTTGGCCGGGTTTGACCGAATCGTGTGTGCCGAAGATGGGCTTGTTGACGGGGGAGTGGGCTCGGAGATCGAATTGGCTCTCGAACGCGCGGGCCGGCCGCTTCCCGTGGTCAAGATCGGTATCCGCCGCGAGTTTCTCGCCCACGCCGCGCGGCCAGCGATTCAGGAAGCCGAAGGTATGACGTCCGCCGATATCGCTCGCGCGATACGTTCGCCGGCGGAAGTCCACGAAACAACGTTGCGTTCCGTCCAGTAGATAGTTTTTCGACGACGACGACGACGGCGAGGTCCTACCTTCCAGCCCGCTTGGCCGCAGCCACAATGGATGGCGCGGCGTTTTCCACCTGCCACGGGCGTGCGCCCAGTGCGGCCAGAAGTACCGGGATCTCGTCGGGATCATCCCAGCCGTCCCATGCCAAGTGCTTCTGCAGCAGAGGCTTGAGGAGCAGCTCTTGGCGGATGTCTAGATCGTCTGCGCGCGTGAGGATGGCGCCGCGGACAACGCTCCAGCGCTCGGCAACGTCCGCTCCGTACTTCTTCCACTGCTTGACGGCGGGGAAGGGGTCCTGGCGATCGGTAAAACGGCGCGAGGGGAGCTCTTCTTCGGGCAGCTGCCACACGGGAGCAATGGCTTGCCAGTAAGCGCCAGCATCGCGCCGGCGGGCGCGGGAGCGCAGCAGGGGTGAGTTCTCAACGTCTTGATGTGAGCGCGGTTTGCGGAGGGCAAGTTGGCCCATGACTTTCGAGGGCAGCACCTTTTCGGGTGCGAGATCGCGCTGGCGGGCAAGCTCATCGCGCGCTCCCCACAGGGCTTGGAGCATGCCGAGGCTGCGCTGATCCTTGACGCCTGCCTGCCGTGCAGCCTTACGCCACGGCTGAGCCTTGGGAGGGCGCGGCCCGCGCAGGCGAATCTCTTCGCATTCCTCGCGCAACCACTCGAGGCGGCCAGCGCGCTCAAGCATTGCGGTCAATTCATCGCGTAGTTCCAACAGGAGTTCAACATCCAGCGCCGCGTACGCTAGTAGCGCCGGGGCAAGAGGCCGCTGGGACCAATCGGAGTTGGAGTGCTCCTTAGCCAACCCGTAGCCCAGAACCTCGGCAATTTCTGACTGAAGGGAGATACGGGGGAACCCCAACAGGAGCCCGGCCACTTCAGTATCGAACACCTCGGGCGGATACAGCCCAAGTTCGTGTAGGCAGGGCAGGTCCTGATCGGCTGCATGAAGAATCCACTGGTCGGTAGCCAATACCTGAGCGAGTCCCCCTAGCCGGTCCTCGATACCGATTGGATCAATGAGGAAAGTTCCGGCCCCCTCGCGGCGGATCTGAACCAGATAGGCGCGGTCAGAGTATCGGATGCCCATGGCACGCTCGGTATCCACGGAGAAGGGGCCGTGTCCGGCTGCCAGTTGGGCGGTTACTTGCTCGATATCGCCGTTCGTGACCGGCGGGATACCCTCACGCGGCTCATCAAGTGCGATGAGCTCAACGGATTCGCTCATTCCATCTCCTCAAGCCTCAGTGGGAGGGTTGCGATCCCCGCCGGGCCAAGGCCGCACGCTTCAGCGGCGAACTCAGCCCACGCCTGAAGGTGGGCGGACAGGTCAGGGTGCTCTGGGCTCCACGAGGCGCGCAGTTCCACTTCGGTGCGTGCGGACAGCAGGGATCTGCCTCCAAATGTCTCATTATAGAGGCGCGTCACTGTGCCAGTCAGATTGTGATACTCGGCCTCGTGGGCGTTCAGCGCATCGGTGAGCCACGCCCATGCCACCTCGGACAGCATGGGATCGTCGCTGATCTCACGGTCAACCGGGGCACTTGCGTAGCAGACGATGCGGAAGGGGCCGTCCCACGAGGGCTGTCCCTCGGGATCGTACAGAAGCACAAAGCGGGCGTTACCGCGGTAGTGATCCGGATCCATGTCACTTTTTTCGTTCACTTCGGCTTGGAGTGCCACAGCCCACGGAGCGATCCGCTTGGGAGGGGGAATCTGGACGATGTGGATCTCCGAGCGAAACGAATGGCCTCGAAGGGAATCCAACGCCGCCACGAATGCGGATGGGGCTTGTATCTCAGGCACACGTTTACTGTAGCGGGCGTGATGGCGCCAGCTTGGGTGGCGCGCCGGGTAGGCTGGAGCCATGACCACTAGCAGATTCGTGAAAATGGACGATGCGGCGTACATGACAGCAGCGGCTGAAGCAGGAATCGACCTGCCGCTGGAGCAGACTCCCGCGTGGGATCCCTTCGATGAAGCCGCCGCGGGGCGCGAGCCGTGGGCGAAGCTCGTCTGGCTTGTTGACAATCAGCCGCGGGCCTTCATTGCGCTGACGAAGATGGAGGGCAGGGGCTTCACGTATCTATGGGCGAAGCACGGACCGAACTGGGTTGGCTCCGAACCTACCTACACGGAGGAACGGACCATGCGCGCGAATCTGCGTTCGCTCGTGACCAAAGTGGCGAAGAGCATCGCCTTCGTCCGCCTGCACAGCGTCCACCGCTCGGATGATGTGGAAGAGCTCCTTCAGTCTGTCACCTACGATCGCACGATCATTCTCGATCTGACCAAGGATGCCGATACCCTACTGGCCGAAATGAAGAAGCGGGGCCGGCGGGACGTGCGCAAGGCACTGCGCGATGAGACGATGGTTGCCGCCGATGAGACGGATCGCGCCCTCGAGGTATTTCCGGAGCTGTACCAGCTCTTAGTGGAGACGGGCGAACGCGATTCCTTCGGGATCTCACCGCGCCACGTCTACGAGGAGATGCTGAGCTCGCTGGGGCCCGAACATTGCCGCCTCTTCACCGTCCGGCGTGAGGGCCGGCCGCTGTGTTGGGGAATCGTCACCACCACACCCACTCAGGCCACCTATTACTACGCAGCCTCCAGCGCCGAGGGCCGCAAGGCGCTCGCACCCGATCTGCTCGTATGGTCCATGACCTGCATGCTCCGCGATCGCGGCCTAGAGAGCTTCGATATGATGGGCATCGATTCGGAACGCGCACCACAGCTTGCTGGTGTACGCGGCTTCAAAACCAAGTTCACGGACGAAATCGCCGAGGTACCCGGCGCGTGGGACTATCCCATCCACGTCCTCTACTACAAGGGACTCGTAGCGGCGCTCGCGGCCAAGCGCGGCATTGTGGCGAAGATCAAAGGCTAGCGTGGCACTAG